>MHER01000033.1:4020-24249 GCA_001805205.1 Nitrospirae bacterium RIFCSPLOW2_12_42_9
ACGAGACATGATTCATCAGCCTTTTTTACATAGAGGGTTGTTGCATCTACCTCAGAGTGTATGGCAACCGTAGGAATATTTAATTCCTTACATGCCCTTATTACCCTTAAGGCAATCTCACCCCTGTTTGCTATCAGTACTTTCTTAAACATATCGATATTGGTTGCTCATTCTAAAAAAATCTTATCCTATCAAGGCTATCTGCGTCAAGGTTTAGATAATCCTTCCTGAAATTCAGACACTGGACTTCAGACTTTAGACATCAGACTTTTTCTCTCGTTCCCAAGCTCCAGCTTTTATTTTTTTTGTAATCTCTATCCATTTATTTTCCTTTTTAAGTCTAATGTCTGATGTCTATGGTCTACTGTCTGAATTACAGTAATCCTTCAATTATTGCTGCTGCAAGCAGGGGGACCATAATCTCATGATGGCCTGTCAGGGTATATCCCCTGCCAGTGCCGTCTTTCGTAGGCCTCCTTACTACATTTGTTAAAGGACGATAGTGCTGAATAAAATCCATATTAACTGTCGTAAAATTCCTGACCTTGTAACCAAGGTTCCTGACCATTGTTAATGCCTTTAAAAAAACCTCCGGTAATATTACAGCAGAACCAATGTTTAAATAGACACCCCCTTCTAATCTTGATACAACGCCTGCAAATAACTTAAAATCCCTGTAACTGCACTCACCTGTTGCACCACCATCCATACGGGGATGCATATGCAGGATGTCTGCACCCAGGGCAACATGAACTGTTACCGGAATACCCTGCCTCACTGAAGCAGCAAGCAGACTGATATCTTTATATGGAAATTTTGAACTATTTATCATCTCACCCACTGACCTTCCTAAACCCCAGCCCTTTTTTACCCCTTTTCTTATGGCATCATTCAAAAGTCTCCCTGTCTCGTCTGCCATACCGAATGTCCCCTTACCCAATTCCTCATCAACCTCCTCTGATGTCTTACCTGCAAGGGCAATTTCAAAGTCATGGACAATACCTGCACCATTCAGTGCAATGGCCTGAATTACACCTCTCTGGATTAAATCGATGATAACAGGACTTAGACCGACCTTTATTACATGGGCGCCCATCCCGGCGGCGATCAGTTTTTTAGTTTTATATGCCTTGATTATAGTGCGGGTTATGTCCTTAAGGTCTTTTACAGCAAGGATCTCCGGAAGTGTATTGATAAAGTCATTTAACGTTCCGCCGGCAACAACAGGTCGTGAAAAGTCTTTTATACTGACCTTACTCTTTCTGTCCCTTAATGAGTAAGTCTTTAATCCTTCAGGAGAAATAGACTGGAATTTCATTGTGGCAGAATAACACAGGGGTAATAATAAGGTCAAGGTATGGAATAAAAAAATGCTTTAAAAACGCCACATAATACCACTAAGGAGGCCCTGTCGGGTGTGGTAATCAATATTCAGAAGCATACGGCGTGTAATCTCAACTGAAATACCACCTATAAAGTTCAGGTAATAGTTCTCTTCAACATGACCCCATGTAACGAATTCTCCTGCCTTCTCATAACAATCATTTTCTGGTTTGGTCTCACAAACTTTCTCTCCTCCTTCCCATTTACAGGCTAATTTTATATCATCACAGAATGTAAATAGTTCTGAGGTTTTTTTCTTTGAGATCCCAAGACCCGTGTTTACAAAGAATCTTGAAAAAACAGGAATCCTGAAACCCAGTTTTCCAAATACCTCCCATTCATCCCCATCATCAAAAACCCCGTTTTCATTACAATCTCTTGCAGCTTTGGATTCATCTTGATCGGATTCATCAGGATCAACAGGTTCGGCAACATGAAAATCATTACATGAATTTTTTAGACTTTCTTCTGTAGGTACATAACTCCACGGGCCATCAGTAATAAATTTTGCAGAAAGCCCGACCAATCCGTACCCGAAACCAAAATCCCTGCCAACAGCTACTCCTGTGCTGTTCTTTCCTAATTCAATAGAGAGATTGGCAGCGTTAACCTGATTGTTGATGAGGAAAATAAAGAAAGAGAGGATAATTGCTTTTATTAATACAGGCATTATTGATGGACTCATAAAAAATAGAAAATCTCCCTCCCCTTAATCCCCTCCCACAAGGGGAGGGGAATTTGGACTTTTTACGATTCTATCATTATTAATATGACACAAGCGAAATCACATTATATCCATCCAGTTTATTCCTTCCGCGAAGACCTGCCAATTCTATCAGGAATGCTATGCCGTGGATCACACCACCAAGCTTTCTCACAAGTTGTACAGTTGCAGCAACTGTCCCACCTGTGGCAATAAGATCATCTACTATCAGAACCTTTTCACCAGGTGCAATTGCATCCTGATGTATAGCAAGGGCATCACTCCCGTATTCCAATTCATACCTGGCCTCATACACATCGCTCGGCAGCTTACCAGGCTTCCTTACCGGAACAAATCCTGCACCGAGGCTGTATGCTACCGGCGCACCAATAATAAATCCCCTTGATTCCATTGCAACCACTTTCTGTATCCCTTCACCTTCATAGAATCCGCTGATTTTATTAATAACACGTTTAAATGTCTCAGCATCTTTTAAAAGGGTTGTAACATCATAAAACAGTATCCCCTCTTTTGGGAAATCAGGAATCTCTCTAATCTTTGTTTTCAGGTCCATTTGGATAACTCCTCCATTTGTCTTAAAGAACTTCTTCTCTTTTTATCTCTTTTTTGGCTATTATACTTCGCAGCTTTGCAAGGGAAGCTGCCTCTATCTGCCTTATCCTCTCTCTCGTAAGACCGAACCTCTGCCCTATCTCCTCGAGCGTCTTAGGTTCCTGTCCCTCTAATCCAAATCTGAGACAAATGACCTCTCTCTCCTTATTTTTTAGCTCTGCCAGCCACCTGTCAATCTCTTCCCGCATGCTTATCCCTTCAGCAATCTTGGCCGGAGAGTTTATTGTACTGTCAGCAATAATATCTCTCAGATAACTCTCTTCTCTGTCTCCAACAGGACTCTCAAGGGAATAGGTTTTCCTGATAAGCTGTTTTAATCCTTCAATATCCTCATTTGTAACCTTCATCCTCTTTGCAATCTCTTTAGTCTGCGGTTCACGTCCAAGCTCCTGGATTAATATTTCAACTGTAGACAGGTATTTATTAATATGTTCAGCTACATGTACCGGAAGCCTGATAGTCTTTGTCTGGTTTATGATTGCCCGCTCTATTGACTGCCTTATCCACCATGATGCATAAGTACTGAACCTGAACCCTTTTTTATAATCAAACCTCTCAACAGCCTTCATAAGCCCTATATTACCTTCTTCAATAATGTCCGCCAACGGAAGCCCCCTGTTCAGATATCTCTTCCCTATATTAACAACAAGTCTCAGGTTGGCCTCTATCATCCTCTGACGGGCCTTATCATCTCCATGGGAGATCCTTTCAGATAGTTGCTTTTCTTCTTCGAATGTAAGCAGAGAGGCATGACTTATCTCATGCAGGTAAGACCGTATCACATCCAATTCAGGTGTATATTTTGTTTCTTCTTCCTCTTCCTCTGTCTCTTTTTCAGTTTCTTCACTCTCCTCTTCTACTTCAGTATCAACAACATCATTTGAAATGTCCCTGATATCAGGAAATTCTTTATCCTCAAGATCAACATCTTCTTTCTCTTCTTCTTCCTCCTCCTCTTCTTCTTTTTCCTCTTTATTTTCTTTTACTTCTCCTTCAATGACCAGAGGAGTATCCTTTAGCTTCTTTTGCCTCTTCCTTCCCATGAACTTTCCTTTATTTTTTATTTGAGTCGGGGCGAGAGGATTTGAACCTCCGACACCATCGTCCCGAACGATGTGCGCTGCCAGGCTGCGCTACGCCCCGTATTGGGTTATCATAAAATAGTGCTGTTATATTGTCAATCGATTATACTTGAGTCCAAATGTATCTGCAACTGCGTGGCAGGTAACTCTTCCGCCAAGAATAGTTACACCTCTCCCTAATGCGGGATCCTCTTCTACAGCCTTCTTCCAACCAAGATCAGCAAGTTTAATTATGTATGGAATTGTTGAATTACAGAGGGCAAAGGTGGATGTTCGGGGAAATGCACCCGGCATATTTACTACACAGTAATGTATTACACCATCAACTGAATATACAGGACAGGAATGGGTAGTAGGCTTTGACGTCTCAATACAACCACCCTGGTCAATAGAGACATCAACTATTACTGCCCCCTTTTTCATTTTTGAAATTAATTCCTTCTTAATGAGATATGGTGCCCTTGCACCCGGTACCAGGACAGCGCCTATAACAATATCAGATGATAAGACCTCTTCTTCTATATTATGTTCATTTGATGCGAGGGTTATTACTCTGCCATTAAAAACGTCATCAATATATTTAAGTCTTTTAGAATCTCTATCGAGCATTACAACCTGTGCACCAAGTCCAATTGCAATCCTTGCTGCATTCTGACCTACAGTACCTGCACCAAGGATTGTAACCTTACCTGGTGCAACACCTGGCACACCGGATATCAGGACACCTGCGCCCCCTTGTGACTCCTGAAGATAATATGCAGCCACAATAGATGCCATCCGGCCTGCAATCTCACTCATCGGGATCAGAATAGGTAATGCCCCATTATCAAGCTGTACAGCCTCATAGGCTATTGCCACAACTCCACTATTGATAAGCGCATCGGTTAACCTTCTATCTGATGCAAGGTGGAGGAATGTGAATAATACCTGCTCCCTGCGAATTAATGGATATTCCCGTGGTAAGGGTTCTTTAACCTTTACAATAAGGTCTGACCTTGAAAAGATTTCTTCTTCAGATGATACTAATTCTCCTCCTGCAGTCTGATATTCATCATCAGAAATCCCGCTGCCAATACCTGCATTAGTTTGTATCAGGACAGTATGTCCTTTACCTGTCAGAATCCTAACGCCTGATGGGACAATTGCAGCCCTGAATTCATTATCTTTTATCTCCCTGGGTATGCCTATGATCATATCTATATTATTTATTACCTTTATATGGAAAGATAAGATGTATATGGTCCTTATTTACTACCATAAATTCTGATATGTATTTTAACTGACCATCAGTCATAGAAAAACACTCAGCATTAGTGACAGGAAGGAACATGTCCGTTTCTATCCCTGCCATAGTTTTATTTAGGAAATCAGTAAGCCGTCCACTCTTAATAATATACATGTCCCCTATGATTTTGTAGTGGTGAGTAAATATAATCACCCTTACGTGTTCTTTATCAACATGAAGTGGTCTTTTCCTGTCTATTTCTGCTGTCATTTTTGCACCTCCCTTAATTTAAAACTCTAATTAAAACCAAGGGAAAAATCAAGAAAAATCCTATTTCCTCTCTCCTGCGGTATTCCTCTGATTCGGAATATAGAAGTATTTAGTTTACATTCTGGATAATAATTGATAAAAGATATGATATTAGGAGGATACTCTATGGCTGATAATATAAAAAATTATATAAACGGTAAGTGGGTTTCCGGAAATGGAAAAGGAACATTCAAGAGTATCAATCCTGCAAGGAGAGATAATATTATCGGTGTAATAACAAAATCATCACACAAAGATGTTGATCGTGCTGTTGAGGCAGCAAAAGAAGCATTCAAGGGTTGGTCTCTCCTCCCTGCGCCCCGTCGCGGAGAGATACTATTCCGTGCTGCAGAACTTCTTATTAAAGAGAAGAAGACACTGGGACAGCTTGTAACAAGGGAGATGGGAAAGGTGCTGCCTGAAGGGCTTGGAGATGTTCAGGAGGCGATTGACATGGCCTACTACATGGGTGGAGAAGGGAGAAGACTTTCAGGGGAGACAGCGCCTTCAGAATTACCCAATAAAGATGCCAAATCCATAAGGGTCCCTATTGGGGTTTTTGCACTTGTCACGCCGTGGAATTTCCCGATAGCTATTCCAGCATGGAAGATCTGCCCTGCCCTCATAGCAGGTAATACAGTCGTCTTTAAACCATCAAGCGAGACTGCAGTCTGTGCAACAAGGTTTGTTGAGATATTCGAGGCAGCCGGTATACCAAAAGGTGTGCTGAATCTTGTTCATGGCTCTGGTCAGGAAGTGGGAGAATACCTTGTAACACACCCTAATATTGATGCAGTTTCATTTACAGGGTCATGCCCAACCGGTGAGTATTTAGAGGGATTATGCGGTTTCCTCCATCGCCCCATCTCAGCAGAAATGGGTGGCAAGAATGCCATAATAGTAATGGAAGATGCAAATCTGGAGTTGGCAGTCCATGGTGCAATCTGGGGAGGGTTTGGAACCTCTGGACAACGCTGCACGGCAGCAAGCCGGCTCGTGGTTCATAAGGCAGCATACAAGAAATTTATCAAAATATTCCAGGAAGCCGCATCACGTCTTCGTATCGGTGATGGACTCAGGAAGACCACTGATATGGGGCCTGTAGTTAACCAATCACAGTTTAAAAAGGTTCTGGATTATATTGAGATAGGGAAAAAAGAAGGGGCAAAACTTATCCACGGTGGAAAACCTTATACCGATGGTGAATGTGCAAAAGGATTTTTTATTGAACCAACAATTTTTATTGATGTTGATCAAAAGATGCGGATTGCACAGGAGGAGATATTCGGACCTGTAGTTAGTGTAATCAAGGCAAGGAACCTCGATGACGCGATTAACATTGTAAACGGGACCCGCTACGGCCTCTCATCCGCCATATATACTCAGGATGTTAATAAAAGTGCAATTGCAGAACAGGCGTTAGATACAGGCATTGTTTATATTAATGCCTCAACTATAGGTGCAGAGATTCAACTCCCTTTTGGAGGTACAAAATACACCGGTATTGGACCAAAGGAGGCAGGTGGACGTGGCGGTGCCCTTGATACCTACACAAAATGGAAGGTTATATACAGGGACTTCTCAGGAAAACTTCAGAGGGCCCAAATAGATAAATAGACAGATAAATAGACAGATAAATAAGTATATTAACTCTTATCACTATGCCCTATCAGCCAGTATACAACGCCGAGTGCAAGGACAATGCCACCTAATGTAAGGATATCCGCCACCTTTTCTGTTGATAGAGTGGCAATAAGAATCTTCCTTATAACTGCAGCAATAGCCAGTGTGAGAAACGCAGTTATTGCAAATTTGCCACCCTTCAGATGATGAATCTCTGCACTCAGAAGTTCCCCTATAGCCCATATAATCAACAGGGTACCAAGTATCTTAAGTATCCCTGTTTCTACGCTTATTTCTCCTGTTGCAATCGAATAAACCTCATAGCCGACAAATCCAAGAACAAAAAGGGATGAGAGCATGAGTACTAACAAAAGGAAGAGGTCCATACTGAAGGCAAACTTCTGGGCAAATTTAATTAAACTGTATTCTACTTTTGGGGGTAATACAAATGTCCTCATCTCTTCTTCCCTGTATGATATAGTCAGTACATCGAGATTGAGGTCGAGTATCTTATCTATGGAACTAACAATAGTATCCCTGTGTTTACTGCAGCCAAACTCGTCAGTAAATAGTTTATGCGTATACCTTCTGGCAAAACTCATCGATGAATTTACATAATGGCATGGAAGCCCGATCTTTACATGTGTCTCACCAACCTTGTTCAGGGTCAGAAGATATTCATCGTTATAATTACCTTCGAAGAGTCTTAAAAACCATGCCTTAACCTTATCCTTATGCTTTGTAACTGTTTTCTCATCAGGTAAATATTTTGAGGTGTCTTTAAACCTGAGCAGATAATCATAGAACTTTGCAATAAAGTCTTCCAGGTTCTTTTCTGCAAGATATTTAACGGACACAAGGTTTTCAATATCCTGCTCTGTTATAAGATATGCCTTTTTAAATTCTTCAATAGGTGTCATAGTATATAAATTATAGCTTATATCTTTTCATACAGTCTATAAAAATTTATAGAATTCGATAAAAGATGTTGATAAACTTATAGTTATGCTGAAAAACAGGGCCAATAATAACCACAAGTTTAAAAAAATCATTGTTACAGTTGACGGTTCATTCCATGGCAATTTTGCTGCAAGATACTCTTTTATCTTTGCAGAGGCATGGGGCTCAAGGCTCTTTGTTATCACAGTCCTTGCAAAAAAGATGGGTAAAAAAGAAGAGGAGGATGCCAGCCTTTCTGTTGAAAAGATACTGGAAGAGGCCCGGGAGGCAAATTTAGATGCAGAGGGTGTTTTATTAGCAGGGGATGTGGTTGGGGCAATCAATAAATTTGTTGAAGAAAACAGTATAGACCTTGTCATGTCATCTACAAGGAGACCCCACAGGGAAAGCCGTCTTTTTGCAAGGTCCATTACAAGTACCCTCATGTCGAAACTCCCATGTTCTGTTATCGGTTTCAAGATCACACACCCCGGCCGTTCAATCAAACCCAGAAAGATACTTGTACCAGTAATTGGTGATGGATACAAAGACATGGAACGAGCTGACATTATAGAATCTTTCACCCGTAAATTTGGTTCTGAAATTACAGTGTTTAATGTTAATGAGCTCAGCAGCTTTCATACAAAAAGGCTTGATAAACCAGATAAGGACCGGCTGATATTGTCAGGTGAGAAAAAGATAAAATCATTTGTTGATGAACTAAAAAGACGCAGAATAAATATTACAGAAAAAATTATTATCGGGAAGAGTGCAAGAGAAGAGATTATATCAGAGGCATCACATCACAGGTACGACCTCATAATCTTAGGGACTACAATGAGGAATATCATTAAAAGGGTGGTATCAGGAAACCCTGTTGAAGAGATATTGCGTGATACCCCGTGCGATGTGATGTTAATCCACTTTAAATAAACGAAGAATTATTAATCAGAGACTTAACAGGTCAGGCATCTTGCCTGACAAAATCAGGATAATAACCAGTTGTCAATCCAATCATTAACACCTGAACAGGTTTATAAGGCCCTTCATACAGGTACTTCCGGATTGGATGACAGGGAGGCATCTGAAAGGCTTAAAACCTTTGGCCCCAATGAAATCAGGGAATCACCCCGCCCCTCTACGTTCCATTCCTTTGCGAAACATCTCACAAATCTCTTTGCCCTCCTCCTTTGGGTGGCAGCCATCATAGCATTTATCGGGGAGGTATTTAAACCTGGTGAAGGGTTCTCAATTCTCGGTTTTGCAATAATGGGCGTAATCTTTATAAACGGTGGTTTTGCCTTTTACCAGGAATACAGGGCAGAGAAGGCATTTGAAGAACTAAAAAAGCTCCTCCCATACATGGTCACTGTTATAAGGGGAGGTAAAGAAAAAGAGACCGGTGCAAATAACATTGTCCCGGGAGACCTTGTATTATTAAAAGAAGGAGACAGGATACCTGCTGATATAAGGCTTATAGAATCTTCAGGGATGAAAGTGGATAACTCTTCTTTTTCAGGAGAGTCAAAGCCTGTAAAGAGGGACGCCTCATCTTTGGTTACAGGTGGGGGGCAAATTGAACTGATAGAAAGTATAAACCTGATATTTGCCGGCACCTCAGTTGTAATGGGCAGGGGTAAAGGTGTGGTTTTTGCTACAGGCATGAGTACTGAATTTGGTAAGATAGCAAGACTTACTTCAGAGGTCAAAAGAGGCATAAGCCCTCTTGAACTTGAGACCATCCGCGTAACAAGGACTATAACAATAATTGCCGTATTCCTCGGAATCATATTCTTCTCAACAGGTGTCTTTATTGGCAGGGGGTTCTGGGAAAACTTTATATTTGCCCTTGGCATTGTGGTTGCAAATGTACCTGAAGGGCTCCTCCCAACTGTGACCTTATCCCTTGCAATGGGAAGCCAGCGGATGGTAAAGAAAAATGCCCTTGTACGCCGGCTCACCTCTGTAGAGACATTAGGCTCTGTTACTGTAATTTGTACGGATAAGACCGGTACCCTGACCCAGAATAGGATGAGGGTAGTAAAAATATATGCTGACGGTTTATTAAAAGAGGTACCTGAAAGGGAAGGGTTTACTTATCCATCCATTGAAATGATAATCAGGGTGAGTGCCCTGTGTAATGATGCACATATGAGAGATAATCTTATCACTGGTGATCCTACTGAAAAGGCACTTATGGAATTTGCAAAAGAATTCTTAGATATAGATGGCTTGCAATCATCCGAGCCGCGGCTTGCAGAACACCCCTTTGATCCATTCAGGAAATGGATGGCAACCCTGCATAGAAAAGCCAATAAAAATATCATATATGTCAAAGGCGCCCCTGAAGAGGTTTTAGCCCTATGTTCAAAGATATTGTTAGAAAGAGGAGTTTCAGACTTTGATAGTGTAATGAGAAAAAGATCAGAGGATGTTTTAGCAGAGATGACAGCAGGTACACTCAGGGTCCTCGCAATTGCCTACAGGGAGTGTGAGTCCAGTGATGTGAGATCTACTGAATGGGAAAGTCCAGGGGGCCTGATATTTGCTGGATTTGTAGGAATGGAGGACCCCCCGAGACCTGAAGTACCTGATGCCATAAAGAAGTGCAAGGAAGCTGGTATAAAGATAATCATGGTAACAGGAGACAATCCGGAGACTGCAAGGGCAGTTGGTAATGAGATCAGGCTTTTTTCTAACCCGGTAATTATAAAAGGTTCAGATTTAAAGGGGATGATACACAAAGAGCTATTGCAGATACTTCAGGAAAAGGAGATTGCATTTGCCCGTGTTACTCCTGAAGACAAGATGACAATTGTATCAGCATTGAAAGATCTCGGCGAGGTAGTCGCCGTAACAGGAGATGGTGTTAATGACGCCCCTGCCCTGAAAAAGGCAGATATAGGGGTTGCAATGGGGATTACCGGGACTGATGTGGCAAAAGAGGCATCAGACATAATCCTCATGGACGACAATTTTGCAACGATTGTGAGAGCTATTGAAGAGGGACGAACAGTTTTTGAAAACATTAAGAAGTTCACAACTTACATTTTGAGCAGTAATATCCCTGAGATAATCCCTTATATAGCCTTTGTAATCCTCGGCATACCGCTTCCTCTTACTATTGTACAGATCCTTGCTGTGGACCTCGGGACTGATATGCTTCCGGCTTTGGCATTGGGTGCAGAGCCCCCGGAACCTGATATCCTGAGAAGGCCACCGAGGTCTATAAGGGATCGACTCCTCTCTTTCCCCCTGCTTGCAAGGGCCTATCTGTTTTTAGGACCCCTTGAGGCGCTGGCATCAATGACAGGTTTTTTTTATTTCCTTAACATCAATGGGTGGAAATGGGGTGAAACTCTCTCCCCCTTTGATCCTCTGTACTTAAAGGCAACCACTGTATGTCTCACAGGTATAATAGTAACCCAGATTGCAAATGTCCTTGTCTGCAGGTCAAGATTCCTCTCTGCATTTTCATTGCCTATCAGGAATAATAAATTAATAATCTGGGGTATAACATTAGAAATAATTATTCTGATACTAATTATATATACATCCCCGGGCAATGCTATAGTTGGAACTTCCCCCATTCCAATAACCATGTGGTTTTTCTTTATACCCTTTTCTATTCTGCTCTTGGGCATGGAAGAGTTGCGAAAATTTATTGTAAGAAAGAAAATTGCCACAAGATTGTCGTAAATATTACGCTTTTGTTCATAATTATTCAACCTATCCCCTTGTGTTAAATAATAGGTTTTATATATAACCCATTAAAATCAACAAGTTATGCATAATTAATAAATATGGCAAGGGTTTTGAAATATATATTAAAATAATCCCCCTATATCCCCCTTTTTCAAAGGGGGGTAAGGGGGGATTTGAAAGGGTATTTTCATATGAAAACAAAAGAACAGTTGATAGTAATAGGTAACGGCATGTCAGGGATAGCAACAATTGAGCACCTTCTGTCAAAGGGTCATAATTTTGATATCACAATCTTCGGCTCTGAACCACATGTAAACTACAACAGGGTCCTCCTTTCTTCAGTCCTGTCGTGTGAACAAGAATATGAAGAAATCATTCTTAATCCACCTGAGTGGTATAAAAACAACAATATTAATTTGCACCTTGGTGTCACTATAAATAGTCTTGATGTAAACAACAAAGAGGTGATTACTGATGACGGAAAGAGATATCAGTTCGATAAATTACTTATAGCAACTGGCAGCAGCCCCTTTATCCCCCCTATCAAAGGGACACGAACTAGCGGGATTTTAACTCCGGGTATCTTTACCTTCCGGAATCTTGAAGATACCATGTCTATGATTCAATGGGCACATGGCAGCAGAAAGGCCCTGATTATCGGCGGAGGTCTTCTTGGTATCGAGGCAGCAAGTGGACTTATCAATCAGGGTTTAGACGTTACAATTGCACATCTGGTAGAACGGTTGATGGAGATGCAATTAGATGACACAGGGGCAGATATCCTGAAACGGGAGATTACCAGGCGCGGTATACGGGTACTTCTCGGTTATGGCGCTGAAGAGATTATTATAGATAATGGCCGCGTGGGAGGTATTCGCTTTTCAAATGGGAGGGTCCATGAGGCAGACATGATTGTTATTGCAACCGGTATCCGTCCTAATGTCCATCTAGCAAAAGAGGCCGGGTTTACAGTAAACAATGGTATTGTTGTAAATGATTATTTACAGACCAGCCATCCTGATATATATGCAGTCGGGGAATGTGCAGAGCACCGGGGAAAGGTTTATGGCATCGTTGCCCCGCTTATGGAGCAGGCTAAGGTAGCGGCAGAGGTAATCTCGGGGAACTGTAACATAAGTTATAAAGGATCTATTACTGCAACCAGGCTTAAAGTTGCCGGAATACCTCTCGCATCCATGGGGAGCTACCAGGGGGATGTGGGATGTGAGGAGATAACTTATTGTGACCAGGGAAGTTCTGTCTATAAAAAACTCGTCATCTCAGGAGGCCGTATGGTGGGAGCAATCCTTCTCGGAGATATCGACGGTTATAACAGGTACCTTGGACTGATCCGGAATCAGGGGGATATATCCTTACAGAGGAAAACCCTGATGTCAGGTCAACCTCAGGCCATGACCTCTGTTGCATCAATGCCGGATGATGCCACAATCTGCGGTTGCATGGGTGTTAGTAAAGGTTCAATTATCAATGCAATCGAAGAATATAACCTCACAAGTGTAAAAGAGATATCTGAAAAGACAAAGGCATGCACATCTTGCAAGGGGTGTAAGCCTCTCATTGAACAATTATTGCAGGATGTACTTGGTGGAGAATATGTAAAACAGGACAAGCCCAGGGAATTCTGTGAATGTATACCAATGAGATGGGAAGATATTAGAACGAGTGTTATTGATCACAGGTTAAGATCTGTAAGTGATATCCTTCTTACTCTTGGAAATGGACCAGGGTGTCAGAACTGTAAACCAGGCCTGAACTATATGTTGTCAGAGCTTTATTTAGATGATTATGAAAGGGAGGTTGATACCTTGCTGGAAAACGACCGGCACCACGCTAATATCCAGAAGGACGGGACTTTCTCTGTTGTTCCACGGATATATGGAGGTGTAACAACATCTGACCAGCTAAGGAGGATTGCTGACGTAGCTGATAAATACAATGTCCCGATGCTGAAGATTACAGGTGGACAGAGGATAGACCTCCTTGGTATATCAGGGGAGAAATTATCCTCTGTTTGGGAAGACCTTGGAATGCCTTCAGGACATGCCTATACAAAGGCAGTTAGGACAAGCAAGACCTGCGTTGGAAACTCATTCTGCCGTTATGGTCTTCAGAATTCAATTGGACTCGGAATATTATTGGAGCAGAGATACCAGGGAATACCCTGCCCGGGCAAAATCAAGCTTGGTGTATCCGGCTGCCCAAGGAATTGTGTTGAAACATGGACTAAGGATATAGGTGTGATAGGGATACATACAGGTTGGGAGATTTATGTTGGTGGAAATGGTGGTGTAAAGCCGCGGGTTGGAGAACTCCTGGCAGTTGTAAAAACAGAAGATGAGGTTATAGATATCACTGATATATTTATCCAATATTACAGGGAGAATGCACAATGGATGGAGAGGACGAGTCATTTTATAGAAAGGGTTGGAATCGACCATATACGGGAGGTCATCTTAGAAGATAAACTCGGGATTGCAGGACGCTTAAAGAAACGGATTGAAGAGGTAGCTGCCTCCTATAAAGATCCATGGCTTGAGAGGTCAGGTATCCTGCCTGACTGTTAAACCAGCTAAGCCTTTTCTTTTTACTGTACTGCTAAAGAGGCTTAATCCCCCTAACAGGCTGGATACCATAACAATAAAGAGCCAGCCAAAGGCAAAGGTCATTGCCTCTGTCTGAGGGATACCAATTAGAGACAGGAAATAGACATATGCACCCTCCCTTATTCCAAGGCCAGCGAGACTTATCGGAAGCATACTAATAGTTACAACCAGCGGGATAAGGAAAAAATAGTATCTCCATGGAATGTTTAGATTTAAAGAAAGGCCTATCAATATATGAATCATAATTATCATCATGTGGAACACAAAGGATATGGCTATTGCCTTAACCAGTGAAGAGGGATTCTTCCAGAAGGTCAAAGAGAGTGCCGCAGGCCTTCCTAACATGGAAAGATATTTACCAATGAAGAAAGGTGCAATCAGTGCAATTATGAGTAAGATATTTGCAATCAGTATCCCTAATGTTATTTGTTGTGGAATATGGGTCCATCCGTAAAGATAAAGGGATATACCTGATAACAGCACAATCACCACTAAACCTGTCCCTCTGTCAGCAAGCACAGAAACGATGGCAGGAAGTATCTTTCCATCACGCCTTGCAAGAAAATAACATTTACCCACATCTCCACCGACTGCTGTAGGAAGAAAAAGACTAAAGAACAACCCTGCAAAATATAAGATTACAAACTCCTTTAACCTGTATTGAAAATCAAGAATCTCTGAAAGTAATTTCCAGCGATATGCACAGACTACCTGTCCCAGAATATAAAGACCCATACCTATCAGGATATATGGTATATACATACCCTGCATGTTCTGCAATACATCTTTTATGTCTATTTTCCTGAACAGATAGATTAACAGGATTGCACTGACTGATATTTTAAATAACGTTGATATAATCTTTTTCATGGCCAGATACTAATACTTGTATCTCAGCAAGGATCCCGAGATTGAGTATCTATAACCCGAGCAGTATAAACTAATATTGCCAGAAGTAGCAAGTGCCTGATTTAAATTGCACTCTGGATGAGATTGACTTTGTTATCCAATGTTGTTAAATTGCTCAATTAAGTCAATCACATCCATAAGGAGGAGATAAATGGCTACTATTAATTACATTATCAAGGTAGAAGATGCAAAGATGGCCCAGATAAAGAAGGCCCTCGAGACTGCAAACATCAGGGTGATAAGTATCATTGATGTTTATAAATCAGGGGAAGAAGGGAAAAAGGAAGAGGCTGCAAAGGAATAAATTATATACTTATAACAAGGTCTTTACCGTGATGCTTTGCCTGATATAACCCGTCATCGGCTATACGAACAAGGTCATCCGTATCTTCAATCCTCGGGTCAGGATATGTGGAAATCCCTATACTTACAGTGATTATCCTCCCTTCGCCGAGGAGATCAAACTTAAAATTCTTTACTGCATCCCTTATCCTATTAGCAAGGTTAGAGGCATCTTCTTTATTCGTGTGCGGAAGTATAACACTGAATTCTTCACCCCCGTATCTTGCAACAACATCAGTCTCTCTTACACTATTCTTTATTATCCGTGCAACATCAGCCAGAATTACATCTCCCTTCTGATGCCCATTCGTATCATTGACCCTTTTAAAATTATCAACATCGATCATGGCACAGGATATCTGCGACTTATATCTTTTAGCCCTCTTAAATTCCTCGTTGAGTCTTTTCACAAAGTATCTGTGATTATACAGCCTTGTCAGGTCATCAGTTACTGCCATCTTCTCAAGGAGTAACTTCTCTTCCCTTATGATATTAAACAGGTGTGCATTCTTTAGTGCAATCGCTGCTATACTTGATATGATATGACAGACCTTTATCTCTTTTTCATCGAATTTTTTTGCCTTCCTCGATGTCCTGAGATATAAAGCGCCAATACGACCTTTGAAATATTGTATTGGTATAACCATGATTGACTTTATATCGAGGCTGAGTATCTTATCCCTGACCTCCTTCATTATCGGATCAACAGTAGCATCAAGGATCAGTACCATCTTGTCATCCTCAACTGCCTTCACAATCTCAGGATATTTATTAAGATCAATAGTGAGAGTATTAAGGGCCGGGTCTTCATATGTAGCAATGATCTGCCCGATATTCATGTCTTTATCAATAAGAATGATTGAACACCTGGCCACCTGTATAATCTCCGAGATCTTCTTTACAATTAAAAATAAAATCTCTTTTGTATCAAGGGTAGAGAAGAGTGCCTTGTTCACCTCTATTATATTTTCTAAATCATCAATCCTTTTATTAACCATTGATTTTTACCCTAAATCCATATTGACAGAAATTCCAGATTTATCTCCAGCCGTCCTTATTGAATCCGCAATAAGTCTTCTATGACAGGAATCAATGTTTTCCCAACAAAGAAGACAAATCTTTTTTTCAGAGTTTGCTTTAACCCAGTCTTCTATAGCTGACGCACGTTGTTTTATTGCTGCTGCCATCCTTTCATTAAATCTTTTAAGATCCTTTGTAAGATTAAACTCTATCTGGACTTCATATGGTGGTGCAAATATATAGAGAACAGGGATATTACGATACTTCTGTGGTCTTGTTGTGGAGATTGCATAGAAAGCGTAATCATGTGCATTGTAAGGGAAATTATCAAAACTACGGGTCATTAGGCGCATAATTAAAAAATATTACCACATATAGTTACAAAAATAAAAGTGAATTTTAGTCGCTTTAAATTTGATGGACTCGTAAAAGACGTAGGGACTCGTAAAAGACGTAGGGACAGACCTTTAGGTCTGTCCAACAGGAAAGGGACAAACCTAAAGGTTTGTCCCTACAGCGTGGTGTTCGGGGGGGGGCAGGTGAAGGCATGAAAGGCATCCCTCATCATTTCCATCTACCTGATTCAGATATTGTGGAGAAATTATTTCCATAACCAATATATTGGGTGATTTTTTTTGAATCCCCATATCTGATACCTAACTAATTGTTATTTAAGGTTTTTCCCACTGCTTAAAAAATGGGCATTTACTATGTAAATCAGGATTAAAGGGAGTTGGCAGGCATCGGGTAGAAGGTTTTCCACAACTTATCCACTACTACTGTGGGAAACGATATATTGTAGTTCTTATAAAATTTAAGTATGTTTTCTATTCCCTTGAATTGATTAAATATGTATTATAATACCTTGTTATGTTCAGGATTCCTTTTCCTATACCAAGATTAGGACCGGGCTTCAGGATTGTAGATATAGGGGTCATATTATCTGTTCTATCTATCCTGTATCTTATTGTATTTATTGCCTCCGGATGGAGCGGTGATATAGGTTCTATAGAGATAGACCTCTCTCCGTCTAATCTCCCCTATTATGCCCTGAACTCTATCTTCAGGATCATTGTGGCATATATACTCTCCCTTATCTTTGCCATATGGTACGGTTATACTGCAAACAAGAGCCGGTTAAACGAACAGATAATGATACCACTGCTCGATATACTCCAGTCCATACCTGTATTATCATTCTTACCTGGTGTCACACTCTTCATGATCGCACTTTTTCCCGGAAGCAGGATCGGCCTTGAGATATCATCCATAATCCTTATTTTTACCGGTCAGGTCTGGAATATTGCATTCAGTTATTATAATTCCATTAATACATTACCGAAAGAACTTGGCGAAGTTGCAAATATTTACAGGCTTTCAAGGTTCCAGAGATTTGCCAGGCTTGAGCTTCCTTTCAGTGCAATCGGCCTTGTCTGGAACAGCATGATGTCTGTTGCCGGAGGATGGTTCTTTCTCATGGCCTGCGAAATGTTTATATTGAAAGACAAAGATTTCAGATTACCAGGACTTGGATCATACATCCATACTGCAGCAGATAAAGGGGATATTTCTCATGTTTTCTATGGTCTCGGGACTATGGTAATTATTATAATAGTACTGGATATCTTCATGTGGAGACCTCTGGTAGCATGGACACAGAAATTCAGATTCGATATCACAGCAGGAGAGGAAGAGCGGGAATCACTGGTTCTTGATCTTATCAGAAGGTCAACTGTTTTAGAAAAGATATTCAACAATTTAACAAGGCTTAGTGAAAAAATGGACAGGCTCCTTGAAATAGAATGGAAAGGGTCCTCCTGGTTACGGCACCTCTTCAAAAATGCAGTCCGGATTTTTATTATAATTATTTTAATATGGTTACTGGTCAAGGCCGCCTTCTTTTTATCAGGTTTAAAGATTGATGCCCTGCCCTCAATTCTCAAGAGTACAGGTTTCTCTCTATTGAGAACGACCGCTGCCATTATCCTTGCAGCTATCTGGACTATTCCATTAGGTGTATTGATAGGAATGAACATTCGCGCTGCAAGGATCCTCCAACCTCTTATACAGATAGTGGCATCTATACCTGCCACTGCCCTTTTCCCGGTCATCATACTTATTCTTATAAGGATCGGAGGAGGACTCGATATTGGTTCTATATTTCTTATGCTGCTCGGTACACAATGGTATATACTATTTAATGTAATTGCCGGTGCATCTTCAATACCGCAGGAGCTCAGAGAGGCATCAAAGGTTTATGGATTGCATGGAATCAGAAAATGGCGTGTCTTGATCCTGCCAGGTATTTTCCCATATCTTATTACAGGTTTTATCACAGCTACAGGTGGTGCCTGGAATGCAACTATTGTCTCAGAATATGTAACCTTTGCAGGTATGACCTTGACAACACCTGGTCTTGGTTCATCAATTAGTATTGCCACAGCATCGGGTAATTTCAGGATGCTGCTTGCAAATACTGTTGCAATGGCCATTGCAGTGGTAGCCATAAACAGATTACTATGGAAGAGATTATTTATTATGGCACAGGAGAAATACCGATTGGAGTAACAGGTTAAGGTCATATATCCATGAATAATAACGTAATCCTTGAGGTCAATAAAATATTTAAGTCCTATCCCATGAGTGGCGGAAGAAAGCTTAGTGTGCTTGAGGATATTAATTTCCAGATAAGGGAAGGAGAGATTGTATCAATCCTCGGGCCCACAGGTGCCGGGAAATCATCGCTTATAAGAATTCTTGCGGGGCTTGCAAAACCATCTGAAGGCGAAGTGCTTTACCATGGTGTGCCTTTGGAGAAAACAAGTCCGAACATTGCAATGGTCTTTCAGAGTTTTGCGATCTTCCCCTGGCTGACTGTTGTTGAAAATGTTGAGATTGGTTTAAAGGCAAAAGGGACTCCAAATGATACTGCAAGAGAAAAGGCAATAAGGGTCATTGACATGGTTGGCCTCGATGGGTTTGAGGAGGCATATCCAAGAGAGCTTTCAGGGGGGATGAGGCAGAGGGTCGGGCTTGCAAGGGCATTAGCAGTTGAGCCTGAGATACTTTTCATGGATGAGCCATTCTCAGCCCTCGATGTCTTGACTGCGGATAATCTCAGGAATGAGGTAATAGACCTATGGTTAGAGAAAAAGATGCCCATTAAGTCTATTATCCTTATTACACATAACATCGAGGAGGCGGTCTTTTTATCTGACAGGGCAATTATCATGAGACACAATCCAGGAAGGATCAGGGCGGATATTCAAATCAGTCTGCCTCATGTAAGAAACAAAGACTCAAAGGAGTTTAAATTTCTCATCGATGAGATATATTCAATCCTGACCAGACCTGCAAAAGAGGTCCCCTTCCTTTTAAAGAGGGAAAGATATCAATTTATACCTCATGCAAAGATTGGTGCAATCAGTGGATTATTAGAACTTATACATGATAAAGGCGGTAATGTAGATATACCTGTTCTTGCAGATGATTTGAGTATGGAAGTGGATGACATATTTCCATTAACAGAGGCTGCTGCATTTCTTGAGTTTGGAGAGATAAAGCAGGGGGACATATTACTTACAGAACGTGGAAAGGTATTTGCAGAAGCTGATGCCCTTAAAAAGAAAGAAATATTCAGGGAGATGGCACTTTCAAATATCCAGTTGATAAAACAGATAGTCCAGGTACTTTCCACATCTGCAAAACACAGGATGTCTGAAGACTTCTTCA
>MHER01000033.1:24325-26034 GCA_001805205.1 Nitrospirae bacterium RIFCSPLOW2_12_42_9
ATTTTCTCTATCATCACGTACCTTTTTCTTATGGAATGTGGCAAATGAGACGTTATGGTTTGGTTTTACCTAATCCAGAAATAAAAGAAAATATGCCTCCGGTTTTTGTCGGAGGTTTAACAGCAATCTATAAAGAAAAAATTGAAAGAGCAATTTCAGATGCTAACCATCTGCTGTCTATAGAATCATTCAAGAACTAAAGAGTAGAATAGAGAACTGGCGTAGTAGCTGTCAGCCATGATATGAAAATGGATATAGAGTGATAACACCATTATTCATTGCATTGGGATTCCTGACGGTTCTTCCCATTAGACCGCTATAGTCAGACAGATCAATGGGGCGATGCTACTATGATGTGTCGCATAGGAAATTAGTTTTCTGAGGGTTACTGTGGCAGTATGTCAACTTGTCTGTCAACTAAACTGATATCATCAATCTCGATCAAGCATCCTTTGCCGAGGTTATTCTCAAAGATAATCAGATTATTACCTCCACTCGTTGCTGATGGTACAATAAGCCCCCGGAATCCAGCCTCTCTTGCTATCATGCTGATTGCCTGGGTAATTGAATAATCGGAGGAGATAAGATCATTTTTTGATAGGCCAAGAATCTTAAGAGTGGATGCTTGTGTAAGGTCGAGCACCTTATCGAGCCTGATATTAATCTTAGCCATGACTAATTTCCCCTGTAACATGGTACGAGTCGCATGACGTTCTATTTCTTTTAATGCAATTTCCTTTGTAAGTGAGGTATAAAGGATTCCACCTTCTCCTGGCAGGTGATAACGGCCGGGGAAAAACCTGTTGCCTTCTGTAGAAAGGACCTTATCCTTAAATCTTTCAACAACGACTCTGTAGACAGATCTTTCAAATGAGACTGTTGTGAGGGAGGATAAAGCTGTGAGGTTGAGCTTAAATGCCATAGACTATGAATAGATTCCCCATTCCAGCATTCCAAGTACATTTTTCACATGGTCAACTTCACCCCGACTCAACAAATCTACCGGAGATTCTTCTCCCAATGTGTGATTGGGAGAGTGAAACCACGCCTTCCAAGAGTCCTTTCCAAGTAGTCTTGCAGCCAACTGATATACGGTCTCCAACTTCTCCAGGGAGCGCAATGCTGACTCACCTGGTTCTGCAATACCTTCTCTCCATCGTTGAATGGTTTTTGGGTTAACAGCAAGGCAGGAGGATAATATTTTGCTGTCAATGCCTAATGCCTCACAGTGTGTGATTATTTTAAGTGTACTACTCTTTTTGTGTGCTTTGGTATCTTTACGTGTTGTTATCACCCTCTTCTTTGCTGCCTCTTTTGTCTGCATAACATTTACCCCCAAGTCATGAATATTACACGCTAAAGTATAATATCTTAATGGACATTTGTCAAGACAGATGTCCTCTACTCAGCAATTCTCGGTGAAACCTATTTCCCTTGCGAATGCATGACAAGACAGTGCTTGCATTGAGCGAAGCGAAAAATGTCCCGCCTATCGCGGTAGGCGGGGTTTTCTAACCCCGCTGGATGGGCATTTGCCTAATATTTCACCGAGAATTGCTGGTAGATGACATATTTCCATTAACAAAGGCTGATGCCCTTAAAAAGAAAGAGATATTTAAAGAGATGGCACTTTCAAATATCCAGTTGATAAAACAGATAGTCCAGGTACTTTCCACATCTGCAAAACACAGGATGTCTGAAGACTTCTT
>MHER01000034.1 GCA_001805205.1 Nitrospirae bacterium RIFCSPLOW2_12_42_9
AAACCTAAAGGTTTGTCCCTACAGCGTGGTGTACGGGGGGATTTTCAGGTGAAAATGCATAGCAAGCACATTCCCCGCAGCTTGCTGAAAGGAGCTTCAATATTACCTCATAACTTCCTGAATGCCCTGTATGCTGCCTTGATGGTCTTTTCTATATGCTCTTCATTATGTGCTGTTGAGAGGAATACTGCCTCAAACTGTGAAGGGGCAAGATATATCCCTTCTTCAAGCATTGTGATGAAAAATTTGGCAAACGCTGCTGTGTCTGATTTCTTTGCAGATGCATAATCTGTAACAGGGCCTTCTGTAAAGAAGGTGCAGAGCATACTCCCTACCCTTGTATTGTAAGTTGAAACTCCTGCTTTTTTTGCAGCATCTTTAAATCCTTCTGATAACTGCCCTGACAATTTATTTAATCTATCATAGGTACCAGGTTGCGATAATATTTTTAGTGTTTCTATACCTGCAGCCATCGCAAGAGGATTCCCTGAGAGTGTACCTGCCTGGTATACAGGGCCGAGCGGGGCTATCTTTTCCATTATCTCACGCTTACCGCCATATGTACCAACTGGGAGGCCTCCCCCGATTATCTTTCCGAGGCATGTTATATCAGGGATTACTCCATAAAGCTCCTCTGCACCGCCATATGCAACCCTGAAACCGCTCATTACTTCATCAAAGATCAGGAGTGTCCCGAACTGCTGTGATATGTCTCTTAAAAACATCAGAAACCCATTTTCCGGCGGGACTACACCCATATTTCCCGGGACAGGTTCCACGATTATACATGCTATATCATCACCGCAATCCTGCATTACCTCTTCTACTGCATCAGTATTATTAAATGGAATGGTTATAGTATGCTTTGCAAGATCGGCAGGGACACCAGGGCTGTCAGGTATGCCGAGTGTTGTTGCACCTGAACCTGCCTTTACAAGGAGGCTGTCAGCATGGCCATGATAACATCCCTCAAATTTTATAATCTTGTCCCTCTTCGTATAGCCCCGTGCAAGCCTGATAGCGCTCATAGCTGCCTCAGTGCCTGAATTCACCATCCTTACAAGCTCCATCGATGGGAATGCCTTCCTTACCATGCCTGCAAGTTCAACCTCGAGAGGAGTTGGCGCGCCAAAACTGGTTCCCTTCCTGGTCATCTCTATAAGAGCCTGAGTGACCCTGGGGTGTGCGTGACCAGCGATCATTGGCCCCCATTATAGTACATAATCAATATACTCATTTCCATCCACATCATATATCAGACAGCCGGAACCCCTTTCCATGAACAGTGGTTCACCTCCTACTGCCTTAAATGCCCTTACAGGACTGTTGACCCCGCCTGGTATTAGACCAAGGGCCTTTGAGAATAATTCTTTAGATTTATCTGTCTTCATAAGACCTCCCTCCCCCACCCTTCCCTCCCCCTCAAGGGGGGAGGGTCAGGAAGGGGGCATTTTCCCCTTGTAGTTTGCCAATCAAAGATGTTAAAATCTAACAATATTATTTTGAACTTGTCAACGACTACTATGAATATTGAAAAAGTTTTTGATTCCATAGGACAGATTGGATGGGGGATAAAAGAGATATACCAGCATTTCTTTGAATATTTCTATGATAACCAGGATTACAGGGAACTATGGGAGGAGATGCTGCAGTGCCAGCAGAATCAGATCGAAATGCTTAACAGGTGCAGGGTTATAATTGCATCCACGCCGCATCCAGGTTATGAAACCCTGGGAAAAGATATAAACTATGAAGAACTTTTATCCCTTATAGAGAAATATAAAAAGGAGATAAAGGAAGATCTGGATATAAACCGTGCATTAAAGATTGCATTTCATATGGAGGTCCTTGAGATCCAGGGCATATTCAATGAGATTATAAAATTACCTCAGGAGCCATACTTTGAAATACTTACCGGGATGCATTTAGAGACCCGGCGCAGCATGGGTAGATTGGTTGTTGGCATAGAGCATATTTCATCTGACAAAGAATTTCTATACAGGGTATTAGAGCTTAAAAATGGGATCATTGAAAGAAGGTCCGGTATTGACAGAAGGGGAAGGAGTGCCGGGTTTGAAGGGGCTGACCGCAGAGAAGGTGACCGCAGGCATGGCAAACTTGTTAAGATAGCAGTCAAGGTTTAATCTCACCATTTTTTTACCGAAAATATTACTACAGCATTTCGTAAAAATTTAATAATAAATAGCTAATAAGATAACCAATGGCTACAAAAAAGATACCAGTCCATAAACTCAAAGTAGGTATGTTTGTAGAAGAGCTTGACCGTCATTGGCTGGATTCACCCTTCTGGTTTCATAAGAAGAAGATAAAAGATCAGAAGGATGTCGATGAATTTATCAAGAGTGGTATAAAAACTATCATAATTAATACAGATAAAGGTATTGACATTGAGGAGGAGTCAATACTGGATCAACAGGAAAAGGACCATCTCTCAGAAAAGACAAAGATCCCCCAACTGACATATGAGGAATCAGTTTTTACTGATCCTGTACCATTTACTGAAGAACTACCAAGGGCAAAAGAGATAAAGAATAATGTTTCAAATGTAGTGAAGAATATCTTTAATGATGTGAGAATGGGAAAGGCTATAGAGTTAAATGATGTTAAGACCCAGGTTAATGGTATTGTTGAATGTGTATTCAGGAACAGGGATGCCTTGTTATGTCTTGCAAATCTTAAAGATTATGACAACTATACATTTGTACATTCAGTAAATATATGTATCCTGTCTGTATCATTCGCAAGACATCTGAATTTACCAAAGACCCATTTAGAGCATATAGGTCTGGGGGCATTATTGCATGATTTAGGCAAGACCCAGATCCCTGAGAGTATCCTCAATAAACCCGGTAAATATACCCCTGAAGAATATAATATTATGAAAGGACATGTAGGATTGGGTGTAGAAATACTCCGAAAGCATGACAATATCCCTGCTGAGGCAATGATGGTGGTTTTACAGCATCACGAGCGTTATAACGGTTGTGGCTATCCACAGAAATTATATGGTGATAAGATAGATTTGATTGGCCAGATTGCAGGGATTTCAGATGTCTATGATGCGATTACCTATGACAGGGTATATCATAAGGCATTGAGTTGCCATAGCGCTGTAAAACGTCTCTATGAGTGGAATGATACTCTGTTTAACCGATTACTGATAGAAAAGTTTATACAGTGTATAGGTATATATCCCGTTGGTTCTTTTGTAGAGCTAAACACTGGTCATCGTGGTCTGGTCATATCAGTGAATCATCAGATATTATTACGGCCTAAGGTACTTGTTCTATTTGAAGGGGATAAAAGATTAGACTCCCCATTTTCAATTGACCCTGCGATTGAAGATGATGAAAAATGTAATTTTAAATACTCTATAGAAAGAGAATTAGATCCTGAGGACTACGAAGTAAATATAAACCAATATTTGGACAGGTTTAAAACAACTTAAAAAGAAAACCTCTCCACCAGGCTATAAGCTATAAATCAGTTTATATGGCAGAGAGGTTTTTATATGTAAATGGCGCCTTAACCCTTGGCTGCCATTAGCCTTTCGTATTTAACCATCAGTTCATCTTTGCTCTCTTTGTGAGTCGGATCGGAGACGATACAGTTATCAACAGGACAAACCGCTACACATTGAGGTTCATCATAGTGACCTACGCATTCTGTACACTTGTTAGGGTCTATAATATAAATATCCCCTTCGCTAATAGCCTCATTAGGACATTCAGGTAAACATGCAGCACAGGCAATACATTCTTCATTGATTAACAGGGCCATGCTTCTACTCCTTTCTTCATTAAAGAATTTAATGTATTATGTTTAAAAATATTAGCATTTATAAAATTTATTTGTCAATAGTTATTTACCCCAGGCTTCCTTTGATATAGTTTCTATAACTTCCATCATCTCATCCGGAAGCGGGGTCTCAAATTCCATATATTTCTCTGATTGTGGATGTATGAATCCTAATTTTAGTGCATGCAACATTAACCGGTTGATCTTTGTCTTTCCCAATCTGTCATAACCCTTTCCACCGTATGTCTTGTCACCTGTTACAGGATGGTGGAGATGGGATAAATGCACACGCAACTGGTGTGTCCTCCCTGTCCGGGGTTGTAATTCCAGAAGTGTGGCATCTTTATATCGTTTAATTACTCTAAAGTTTGTAATAGAATGTTTTGGTCTGGCAGTCCTTGTGGATATCCTTTTCCGGTCCTTTATATCCCGGCCTATTGCAATTTCAATTGTACCACTGGTTTTTTTCATTACCCCCTTAACAAGTGCTATATAGACCCTGTTTACTGAATGCAATTTAAACTGTTTAGACAAGTGCCTGTGCACAAAATCGCTTTTGGCAACTACCAGAACACCGGAAGTATCCTTGTCTAACCTGTGTACAATACCCGGGCGCTCGCGTCCTCCTATTCCTTTGAGATCTTTGCAATGATATAAAAGTGCATTGGCTAAAGTCCCGCTATCATGTCCGGGGGCCGGATGGACAACAAGCCCTGATGATTTGTTAATCACCAGGAGATGTTCATCTTCATAGAGGATATTCAAAGGTATTGGTTCAGGCGTCATAGGTATTGGGGAAGGACATGGGATATGGACGCTGATCTCATCATAAGGATGAATTTTATAATTCGCCTTAATATTTTGTTTGTTGACTGTTATGAGATTTTCTTTGATCAGTCTCTGGATAGCAGTCCTTGAGAGGGGAAGATGGCATGATAAATAGTGGTCTATCCTCTTGGCAGATTCATTAGGGGGTACATGAAATACCTTTGTTATAGGCATGAGAAGCTGCAGCCCTGGACTAATATTTCTAATGCTTATGTTGCTGGAGCATCCGTAAATCCAACTTTGCCTGGATATTTTCAGGGTTTATTTCAAGTGCACGGTTGAGCAGCCTTGCAGCCTTTTCTCCATCTCCCAATAAGTTCAGGGCGCAGCCGAGCTCCCTCAGAGTTTCATCAGACTCAGGAGATATTGCAAGTACCCCTTCCCATTCTCTGATAGCCTCTTTCAATCTGTTTTCCTTTGAATATATAACCCCAAGCATATGGTGTGCGTTTATATTGTAATGCTCTATGGAAAGAATCTCTATGAAGGCATTTTTTGCACCTTTTAAATCTCCATTTTCCATGAGGAGTCTTCCTTCAAGTTCATATGCCTCAATAAAAGAGGGGTCTTCCTCTGTTGCGCAGTTTGAATAAAAGATTGCCTTTTTCCTGTCCCCGAGACATTCAAAGGCAGTAGCAATATTGAAGAGGAGATCAGGCGATGGGTCATCAGTCATTTTTTCAAGATATAAATATAATTTTAATGCATTACGTACATTACCTCTGGCAAGATGGATGTTTGCGAGGAGGAAATTACAACCAAAGTTAAATGGATCGATTGCAAGTGCCTGCTGCAATACCTCGTATGCAGCGTCAATATGTTCAAGCTGCAGGTATATGTCAGCAAGTTCATAATAGGCTTCTACCCTGTGAGGATAGAGTTCACAGGACCTCTTTAAGTATTGAACGGCCTTAAGCCAGTTACCCCGTTCAAGTGTCATCATAGCTGAATTAAACAATTTTTCCCATGACTTATGCATTTGCATTTTTAAACCTCCCCGGGTGCTAAATACTCAATAAATCTTTTTTAGAAAACATGAACACGAACATCAGCATTATCGTACCAATTGTAATGGCAGAGTCAGCTATATTAAAGGCCGGCCAGTGGAATCCTCTCCAGTAAAAATCAAGGAAGTCTATTACCAGTTGTAATCTTACCCGGTCCAAAAGATTTCCAATAGCCCCCCCTATTATCATTGCGATAGATGTATGTACCAACAGATCTTTTTCTGTTGCCCGTAAATACATAAAGAATAGGATTATCAGTGCAAATAAGGAGACCCCGATAAGAAGCGCCAGTCTAAAAGAATTGGCTGCCCCGCCAAAAAGACCAAATGCTGCACCTCTGTTCTGAATATATGTGAGGTTAAATAATCCGGGTATTACTTCTTTATAGTTATGAAGAGTCATTATATGCTGGACAACATATTTGGATACCTGATCCATAATAATAACCCCGCCGGCAACCACTGTCAATAGAAGGTATCTGTTCATTTAACCGGTTCTTAGCACATCTGCACAACGACTGCATACCGTGGGATGTTCCTTATCATTGCCAACTGATTCACTGTAATTCCAGCAGCGTTCACATTTGTTTCCTCCTGCACGGGTGACAATAACTCCTAACCCCTCTATTTCCTTGCTCTGGAAGGCATTCCTGGGAATAACATCTTCCTTAATACTGACTGACGATACAATAAAGAAAGAGGTAAGCTCTCCTTCAGATGCCTTTAGAAAATTGTGCAGCTCATGACCTGCGAATATTTCAACATGAGCCTCAAGTGAATGTCCTATCAGGCGGTCTTTTCTTGCACTCTCAAGGGCCCTGGCTACTTCACCTCTTATATTAATCAGCCTCTCCCATTTTGCCTCGAGCCCTTCATCGCAGTAAATCTTCTCTACTTCAGGGAATAATTCCATATGCACACTCTCTTCATCGCCTGTAACTTTAACAATGTAACTCCATGCCTCATCAGACGTAAAAGATAGTACTGGTGCCATGAGTCTGACCATGGCCTTCAGTATTTGATAAATAGTACGCTGTGCAGCACGTCTGTCAGGAGAATCTTTATGGAATGTATAAAGGCGAT
Source organism: Nitrospirae bacterium RIFCSPLOW2_12_42_9 (assembly GCA_001805205.1). GTDB lineage: Bacteria > Nitrospirota > 9FT-COMBO-42-15 > HDB-SIOI813 > HDB-SIOI813 > HDB-SIOI813. The sequence continues at coordinate 6,737 of MHER01000034.1, forward strand.
CTTTAAGTATATCAAGATAAAGAGAGCTCATATCCACAACACAGAAATTGTGGAGTGAATGAAAGACAATATGAAACTCGAAATCACTGTAGCCCTTATCTATGCGGCTTATAAGCCTCTGGAGCCTGAGTAGCGCCCATCTGTCGATCTCAAGGAGTTTGTCATCTGATACCCAGTGGATCTTTGGATCAAAATCATAGAGATTTCCGAGGAGAAATCTGCATGTGTTCCTTATCCGCCTGTAAGCCTCTGTCAACTGTATGAGTATCTCTCTTGATATCCTAATATCCTCTCTGTAATCCTCTGCTGCTACCCAGAGCCTCAATATCTCGGCACCATGCTGATTGATAACCTCCTGCGGAGAGATTACATTGCCTGCCGATTTGGACATCTTTCTTCCACTCCCATCCACAACAAAACCATGCGTAAGGACTGCCCTGTATGGTGCATCCCTTCCTGTTCCAATGGCCTCAAGAAGTGAACTATGAAACCATCCCCTGTGCTGATCACTCCCTTCAAGATACATGTCAGCAGGCCAAGAAAGCCCTTCTCTCTGTTCAAGGACAGCAGCATGGCTTACTCCTGAATCAAACCATACATCCAGTATGTCTGTCTCTCTCTCCCAATCTTTATTTTTACATTTTGGGCAGGAGATATCTTCAGGGAGAAGTTTCGAAGTGTCAGCAGAAAACCATATATCCGTACCCTCTGCTTCAACAAGATTTACAACATGATTTACAATATCAGTGTTAAGGAGTAGATGGCCGCATTTCCTGCATGTATAGGCTATGATGGGAACTCCCCACGTCCTCTGTCTTGAGATGCACCAGTCAGGCCGGACAGATATCATGCCTTTTATCCTGTCCATGCCCCACCTTGGTATCCAGTTCACAGATTCGATGGCATCCAATGCCCTTGACCGCAGGTTATCAGTCTCCATGGATATAAACCACTGTTCTGTTGCCCTGAAGATAACAGGTTTCTTGCAACGCCAGCAGTGTGGATATGAATGTGTGATAAGCTCTTCTTTGAGTAATACGCCGAGTTCTCTCATCTTCTGATTTATTGCCTTGTTTGCCTCAAATACATGCATCCCTGCAAAGAATGGGACATCATCCATGAATTGACCCCTGCTGTTAACAGGGGAATATATATCAAGGCCATATTTCAGGGCCATTTCATAATCTTCCTCTCCATGGCCCGGGGCAGTATGAACACAGCCTGTGCCGGCATCATTAGTCACATGTTCCCCGGTTATGATTTTTACTTCCCGGTCAATAAACGGATGTTTGCAGATAATTCCCATATCCAGTTCAGCACCAGGCCAGGCCCCATCTGTTATTTCAAATTCGTCAGACTTGAAACCAAATTTTTTCATACATGGCTCGATCAATTCTTGATTTAATATCAGGTCCCCTGCAGGGGTTTTTACAAGCCTATACCTGAGCATCGGGTGTAGTGCAATTGCCAAATTTGCCGGAAGTGTCCATGGTGTAGTAGTCCAGATAACAAAATATGTGCCTTTTGCTGGGTTTACCGCAAATAGTCCCTGAGGGTTTATGACCTTGAATTTCACGTAAATGGCGGGTGATTCTTTATCACTATACTCTACCTCTGCCTCTGCAAGGGCTGTCTCACAGGATGTGCACCATAACACAGGTTTTTTACTTTTATACACCCCGCCTCTTTCAACGAATTTTCCAAACTCCCTTACTATAGTGGCCTCATAAGAGTTGGTCATGGTCAGGTATGGTTGATCCCAGTCTCCAAATATACCGAGACGTTTGAATTCATCACGCTGGATGTTAACATATTTTTCTGCATATTCCCTGCATAGCCTCCTGATCTCAAGCCTGCTCATACCCCTTTTCTTTGCACCGAGGGATTTGTCCACCTGGTGTTCTATAGGAAGACCGTGACAGTCCCATCCAGGCACATAGGGCGCATCAAAACCCTCCATGGATTTTGACTTGACTATAATGTCTTTTAAGATTTTATTCAGGGCATGGCCGATGTGAATGTTCCCATTTGCATAAGGAGGGCCATCGTGCAGGATATATTTTTTCTTACCTTTGTTCTTGTCTCTCAGTCTTTTGTAAATATTACGGGTTTTCCACCTTTCGAGTAAGACCTCTTCCATCTTTGTGAGGTTTGCCTTCATGGGAAAATCTGTCTTAGGGAGATTGAGCGTGTCTTTATAATCCATAGTAACAAGAGTCCTTAATTTTACAAAGGCAATCATAACACCTGCAATTATGCAGTGTCAAGGATTGTCAAGGCTTTTAGAATCATGTAATATTGTGCCTTATAGTTATGAGGAACCTCAAAAAGATAATCATAGTTTTATTGATAATTATAATAGTAATCGGAGGGGGAGTCTTTTATCTCGGCCTGACTGATTCACTGAAGATAAACAGGGTCATGGAGGGGGCAAAAAAGGGTATGGAAAAGGAAGATATCAATTTGCTCATGTCATATGTTTCCCATAAGTATATGGATGACTATGGATTTGATTATCCGATGGCAAGAAGGTTCATGTCCGGCCTGTTTAAAGATTTTGATAATTTTGAAGTGACTATAGATAACCCTGTTATAAAGATTCAGGATGATGCAGCTACCATTCAGTTCTACTTATGGATATCAGTTGAATGGAATGGTTCCTCAGCGTATATTGTGGGTACAAACCGTGCAGGGGCCAATGTCCGTGCCCACCTGAAAAAAGAGTTTTTAAACTGGAAGGTGGTAAAGATAGAAGGGGTAAGATAGAGATAGATTTTTAATTCAATATATGCTATTTTTTGCATCTGAAGATAGATTGAGGTGAATATTATGCGCGTTGCGATGTATTACAATAATAAAGATATTCGTCTTGAGGAAATGCCTGTGCCGGAGATTGGCCCGGGTGAATTATTGATAAAGATTATCGCAAGCGGCATCTGTGGCAGTGACTTGATGGAGTGGTACAGGATCCATAAGGCGCCTCTGGTGCTCGGACATGAGATCGCAGGTATGGTTGAGAAGATCGGGGATGGGGTAACGCAATATCGAAAGGGTGACAGGGTCTCTGCTTCTCACCATGTCCCATGTAATAATTGTCACTACTGTCTTAACGGTCATCATACTGTATGTGATATGCTGCGTAAAACAAAGTTCTATCCTGGTGGATTTGCTGAGTATGTTTTACTGCCGGCCATTAACGTTGACCGCGGGGTATATACTTTACCGGATGAGGTTTCTTATGAAGATGGTTCGTTTGTCGAGCCGCTTGCCTGTGTCTTCCGGGGGCAGAGGCTTGCTGGTCTAAAGCCAGGGAGTTCAGTCCTTGTTATCGGGAGCGGCATCTCAGGCCTGCTGCATATACAGCTTGCCCAGGCGCTCGGGGCTGGCAGAATAGTGGCAACTGACATTAATGAATTCAGGCTGGATGCAGCAAAAAGGGCTGGAGCAAATTATACTATCAATGCATTGGATTATTCAACGGAATTGCTAAGGGATATCAATGATGGAAGGCTTGCTGATCTTGTTATTATTTGTACCGGGGCGGCAACAGCTATAAATCAGGGATTGGAATCTGTAGAGAGAGGCGGAACTATACTCTTTTTTGCAGCTACAGATAAAGGTGTCACTATACCAATATCATTTAATGACCTGCTGTTTCGTAATGAAGTAACACTGATGAGTTCCTATGCCGGTAATCGTGCAGACCACATGACAGCTCTCGATCTGATACGGAGCAAGAGGGTGCGCGTAAAGGAGTTGATAACACATAGATTAGACCTTGAAGAGACGGAACTCGGTTTTAAACTTGTTGCTGAAGGAAAGAATTCAATAAAGGTTATTATAGAACCTCAGAAATAGAAAGGGGGATTTTACGATGGACTGGGGGATGAAAAATCGTCTGGCGAGGATTATTAAAGAAGATGGCAGGTGCCTGTTTATGCCTATTGACCATGGGTATTTCCAGGGACCGACATCAAAACTGGAGAAACCGGCAGAGACAGTTAAACCCCTT
>MHER01000035.1 GCA_001805205.1 Nitrospirae bacterium RIFCSPLOW2_12_42_9
TATGCCTCATAGTAAGGCTATAACCTTACTGTCAAAGAATCCTTATTATTGGGTGGGGCTCTCTGGCACAGGTTAAAGGGTTTTTATAGTCTGTCTATGTTTGATTATAAAAATTCATACTATTATCCTTTCCTTACTTTTCTGGTTTATTTTCAGCAGAAAATGAAACAACGTATTGAAGATTTTGATTACGAATTTGATCCGGAATTGATAGCTCAATATCCATCAGAGAAACGTGACCATTCAAGGCTATTGGTACTTGACAGAATGAGTGGCCTGATTAAACACAGGAGATTTTTCGAGATAAGGGATTATCTTAAACCAGGGGATGTGCTTGTTCTTAATAATACGAAAGTAGTTCCCTGCCGGCTTTTTGGAAAAAAGGCAAAGACAGGTGGTTCTGTTGAATTATTATTAATAAAAAAGCTTGGGAATGACATCTGGGAGGTAATGGCAAAGGGGAGGGTGAATAAAGGGACGAGGATTATTTTTACGTCCTCCTTCTCATGTGAGGTGATGGAAAGTAGTCATGAACGTACTGTGGTCAGGTTTTATTATAAGGGTGATTGGGTGGATCATATTTCAAGGATCGGGAGTGTCCCTATCCCCCCTTATATAAAAAGGGAACCCATAGAGGAGGACCGGGAGTGGTACCAGACCGTCTATGCAAAAGAAGATGGGTCGATTGCAGCCCCTACAGCCGGCCTTCATTTCACTGAAGACATTTTGTACTCTTTAAGTTCAGATGGAATAATGATAGTATTTATTACACTCCATGTAGGTACTGGAACCTTCAAGCCTGTAAAGGCAGAGTTGATTGAGGATCATAAGATGGGCTATGAATGGTTTGAGGTTGGTAAAGAAGCAGTTGATATCATAAAGAAGGCCAGGTGTAACAATGGGAGGATTGTGGCAGCAGGCACTACAGCGGTCAGGGCCTTAGAGAAGGCAGCTATTGATGGTGAGTTGAAACCTGCAAAAGGGGAGACGGATCTTTTTATTTACCCCGGGTTCAAGTTCAATGTGGTGGATTCAATGATCACAAACTTCCATCTGCCAAAGTCAACGCTCCTTATGCTTGTTATGGCATTTGCCGGCAGGGAAAACATCCTGAATGCTTATAATGAGGCTGTAAGACTACGGTACAGGTTTTATAGTTACGGTGATGCCATGCTTATTATCTGACGTTATGAGGTTATAAATGCGGGATTTGAGAAACATAAGGTATAAAGGCGTGAAAAATAAAAAAAACAATCTCTCCAGATTTTCCATTATAGCATTAATAGTTATAATAGCAGCAGGGATTGGGATGATGATATTGATCCCAAAGATAAAAAAGGGCCGGTCATCACCAGAGCTTATCCCGGGTCAGATCATTACAAAGGAACAACTTCAAAAAGAACAGGAAGTCCTTCCAGAAAAAGATAATACATCCAACCCTGATTCCTTTACATTCTATAAGGCCTTAAGCAGTAAGGAAGATGATGTAGTGCCGTTAAGTGAAGAGAATGTTCAATCAGTAAAGAAAGACGAGGTTGAGTTAAACCCTCCCCGGGAGGAAGAGTTGAAGAAGATAGATAATGACATAGCAAAACATGCTGAAAAAAAGAAAGAAGAATCTGATATCTACTCTGTTCAGGTTGCAGCCCTGAGTAAAGAGTCTAAAGCCAATGAGATAATATCAAACCTGAAGGGGAAGGGATATGCACCATATCTTATAAAAGAAGAGAATAAGAGAGGCGGAGGACTATTCAAGATAAGGGTTGGCAGATTTCACTCTCTTGTGGATGCACAGGAAGTAGCACAGGTAATTAAAAAGGACGGATACGATACCTATGTTATAAAGATAGACAATACTAATCCCTCCCACTAAGACCAGCTCAAATAAAAGAATATTATAGTAAGTGATCATAAAAAAGGCGGTGAAATATGCTTGCGCGTGTATACAGTAGTATGATGACAGGTATAGATGCCTCTGTTGTTGAGGTAGAGGCGGATATTGTATACGGTCTTCCCATGTTTACAATAGTAGGACTTCCTGATGCAGCGGTACGTGAGAGCAGGGAAATGGTCAGGGCGGCCCTGAGGAACGGGGGTTTTAATTTCCCATCAAAAAAGATTACAGTAAATCTCGCACCTGCAAATGTGAAAAAAGAGGGGGCGCTCTATGATCTTCCTGTTGCTGTTGCCATATTGTGTGCTGAAGGGGTTGTAGAAAAGGATAGGGTTAATGATTACATACTCATCGGGGAGCTCTCACTCGATGGCCATGTCAAGCCTGTCTGTGGTGCATTATCTATCGCCGCATTGGCCAGGGAAAAGGGATTCAGGGGTGTTTTCATCCCTTCAGAAAATGCATCAGAGGCTGCAATGATACCGGATATAGAGATTTACGGTGTTAAGACCATCTCACAGGTTATAGGTTTTTTTCAGAATAATACAGACTTGAAACCATACAAGACAGAAAGAGATAAAATGTTATTAATGGGTTCTGAATATGATGAGGACCTTGCAGATGTAAGAGGGCAGGAGTATGCAAAGAGGGGATTGGAGGTTGCAGCAGCAGGCGGCCATAACATGCTGATGATCGGGCCACCTGGTTCCGGAAAGACCATGCTTGCAAAGAGGATTCCAACAATACTTCCTGACATGAGTTTTGATGAGGCGATAGAGACTACAAAGATATACAGCCTGATTGGCGGGCTTGATAGTGATAGGCATGTCTTTATAAGAAGACCGTTCAGGGCGCCGCACCATACGATCTCTTACGTGGGTATGGCCGGTGGTGGTAATATGCCAAGGCCTGGTGAGATAAGCCTCGCACACAATGGTGTCCTGTTTATCGATGAACTCCCTGAATACAGACGTGATGTATTGGAGGTGCTCAGACAGCCCATAGAGGATAGGTGCGTAACAATATGTCGTTCCGGCTCCACTATTACATATCCCGCACGGTTTATGCTGGTTTGTGCGATGAACCCCTGTCCATGCGGACATTTCATGGACCCCAAAAAGGAATGTCTCTGTACACCATTGCAGATACAGAGGTATAGCAGTAAGGTATCCGGTCCTTTATTGGACAGGATAGATATGCATATAAGCCTCCCTCCTGTGTCATTAAGAGACATGACTTCAAACAGCTCAGGGGAGACATCAGGGCATATAAGAAAGCGCGTAAACAGGGCAAGGGAGATACAAAGGGAAAGATATAAGGATGAGAAGAATATATATTCCAATACTGATATAAACGGCAGTCATGTGGGTAAATATTGCAGGCTTGACAGAAAATCCAGGGAGATAATGGAGATTGCCATGAGCAAGCTGGGCCTCAGTGCGAGGGCATATGAAAGGATATTAAAAGTGGCGAGGACAATAGCCGACCTTGAGTCAAGGGAGGATATACTACCGCAGGACATATCAGAGGCAATAGGCTACAGGACCCTCGACAGGGGAGGTTTATAAGGTAATTTAATCCTGTTTCTTTCCGAGGACCCTCTCTAATGTTCCATTCAGTAATTGTATATTGTAAGGTTTTGAGAGGGCAGCGGTAAATCCATAATCCATGTAATGGGTCATGATCAGGTCTTTTGAATAGCCACTCAGGGCTATTCCCTTTACTCCATGGTCTATATCATGAAGCCTCTTTATCGCAATATCACCACCCATTCCATTGGGGACAACAAGGTCGAGGATTACCGCATCAAATGGTTCGCCCCTTTCCTTTGCCTTTATATAAAGTGCTATCGCCTCATTTCCATCCTTTGAGGATTCAATATAATAACCACAGTGCATTAGCATGTCTCCTGTAATATCCCTTACTATTTCATCATCGTCCATAATGAGGATCCTCTTTTTTCTTATAGTCTCCATCTCTCCGGTGACCTCAGTTTCTGTCTTCTTTTTCAGTGAAGCAGGCAGATACAGATGGAAGGTAGTACCGGCGCCTGGCATGGATTCTACGGTGATAAATCCTTCATGTTTCCTTATGATTGAATGGCAAATGGTCAGACCGAGTCCCATACCTTTCTTAACCCCTCTCTCTTTTGTTGAGAAATAGGGATCAAATATCCTTGATATCTCTTCAACCTGGATACCCCTGCCACGGTCTCTTATCGATACCTTAACATAGCTCCCCTCTTTTATTGGCAGGTTATCCTTTTCTGTAATTTCTAAGTTTGTTGCAGAGATATCTATTTTACCCCCTTCGGGCATAGCCTCTGCAGCATTCGTTAAGATATTGATGATAACATTCCTGATCTGTCCTTCATCTATTTCAACAGGGTAGAGGTTATCCGGCAGGTTATATTCAAAAGTAATATTTGTATCCTTAATTAAAGGACAATGTGCTTCTTTGAGTAACTGTTGAACCCGGGTCACCTTTTTAACAGGTTCTCCTCCTTTTGAGAATGTGATAAGACGGCTTGTAATCTCTCTGGCCTCAAAGCATGATTTTTCTGCTGTTGATAGTCTCTTGAATATCATATCTTCCGGATCCAGATATTGTTTTACAAGGGAGATATTTCCAAGTATCCCGGTAAGGAGGTTATTGAAGTCATGGGCAACGCCACTGGCAAGGATTCCTATGGATTCGAGCCTGCGGAGTTTTTCGAGTTCATATTCTATCTTCTTACGTTCTGAAATATCAATAGCGATACTGAGTATGCACGGGACATTATCAATCATCACGCGAATCCCTGTAAAATAAAATGGTATCTTCTCCCCTCTTTTTGTAACTAATGTGGATTCGACACTTGAATATCCTTTATCAAAGGTATCTTTTATAGTTTTATTTACAAGCCCCCGATCCTGCTCAACGATAAAATCGAGTGGATTACTTACTGATATCTCATCCGCTGTATATCCTATAACATTCTCGCCATATTTATTCCATCGAAGCATCTTTCCATTGAAGTCAAAGAGACAGAAAATCCCGGGCAGGCTTTCTATTAATATATTGGAGAAGTCTTTTTCTTTTAACAAATTCTCTTCTATACTTTTACAATCCGTAATATCTGTTATGGATAACATGATATGTTTTACTTCAGGATATTTTTTATCCATAATGGATATGCCTTCAAGCAAGGCATAGAATACGATGTCATCATTTTTAATCAGCCTCATCTGGCACTTCTGACACATATCAGTCTTGATGACATTTTTGAAAAAGTTATAAAAGGCAGGTCTTGTATCAGATGGAATAAAATGGTCAAAATGGGTATTTATTAGTTTGATCCTCTCAATACCCAGAAGGCCGGTCAGGGTCAGGTTTGCGTCAATGATATTTCCCTGTTCATCGAGGGTGACATATCCAACAGGTGCAAAGTCATATAGTTCCTGGTACTTATTAAGTAAATTATCTGTTTCTGATTTTGCCTGCATCAGATCTTCATTCTGTGCCTCCAGCTCGCTCTGTTGCACCTCAAGTTCATTAATCAAGGCCAGAATATCATCTTCTGTCATTGAGTGGATATCGATTTGGTGGGACTTCGACAATTTCTTTCCTGCATCCATTGGAAATTACCTTGGTTTAGTTTTACCTGACAGTATCACACTTCAATATTACCGTCAATTATCTTAAGGTGAGTCTTACTTTGCTTATCCCGTCTGGCAGGTGGGTGATCCTGAATCCGAGTCCCTCACAGACCCGCAGCATCCTGACATTATCAGTGAGTACTGTGCCGTATACCTCTCCCAATCCTTTTTCCTGTGCAATACCGATCAGCATATCAACGAGTTTATAACCCATTCCTTTTCCCTGAAATTCATCATGTACAATAACAGCAAACTCACTCTTTTTAAAGTCCGGTTCTATGATCAATCTTCCGATGCCGATGATCCTCTTCTTTTCTGACTCTTTAAACTCAGCAATTATTGCCATCTCCCTGTCGTAATCTATGTTACAGAATCTCACAAGCATCTCATGTGATATCTTTTTGAGTATCTGGAAGAATCTTCCCCGTAAAGTATCTTCAGAAAGGGTTTGGAGCATCTCATGTTCTAATGGTTCATCCTCAGGTCTGATTGGCCTTAAGATTACATCTGTACCATCTGATAACCTCCAGGGTAAGACATATCTCGTGGGGTATGGTGTAATTACGAGGTGTTGATATGGTATAGTATATCTTGATGTATCCATTTCAAGGGCGATTCTTGCATCAAGGGCGTATCCCTTTCCGTTTGAGATCGCAAGCGGGTTGATGTCTATTTCAGAGATCTCCGGAAAATCAACTATCAGGTTTGAAAAACTCACAAGGATCTGCTCTAAATTTTTCATGTCAGCAGGAGGTCTACCCCTGTACCCCTGGATCATCCTGTGTACCTTTGTCTCTTCCATGAGCCTTCTTGCCAGTGTCTGATTCAACGGAGGGATCCCGATGGAGATATCCTTGAATATCTCTGTGGTAGTACCTCCCATTCCAAATAGGATCACCGAGCCAAAGTCTCTGTCCTTTTTTGCCCCGAGTATGATTTCGTAGTCAATCTTTTCAATCATCTTCTGTACAGATATCCCGGTTATCTTTGCCTGGCCTGCTTTCTCTCTGACCCTGTTCAGAAGTCCTTCATATTCCTTTCTCAACTGGCCGTCAGAATATATGCCGGTTACTACACCTCCTATATCACTCTTATGGGTAATGTCCGGTGAGACGATCTTGATGACTACCGGATATCCTATTGAGTTTGATATATTTATGGCCTCATCAGGATTGTTTGTAAGATATGGCTTAATAACAGGGATCCCATAATTTGCCAGGAATCTCTTTGACTCTTCCTCAGTTAAGATAGTCCTCCCTTCTTTATGTAATTCTGCGATAAAGACCTTCAGATTATTTTTAGGCGGCGCCTGATCAACAGGTAATTCTTCCGGTGTTTCATACAGGAGCTGGATATTCTTCCCGTATCTGTACATATACATATATGTCTTTATCGCTTCTTCAGGTGTTTCATATGTAGGTATATTATTCTCGAGGGTAATCTTTTTTGCCCCCTCAACCTTCATACCTCCCATCAATACTGTTATGATCGGTTTATAGGATTTTTTTGAGATATCAGCAATGGCCTTTGCAAGCTCTTCAGGGTTTGCTGCGCCCTGCGGGGTATAAATAATTATAATGCCGTGTACATTAGGGTCATTGATGCAGATATTGACTGCCATCACATATCTCCCTGTGTCTGCATCACCAAGCACATCAATAGGATTAGATTTACTCCAGTACTTTGGCAGATTGAGATCAAGTGTCTTTAAGCTGTCTTCAGAGAGTTGGGCGATCTTACCTCCTGACTCTAATATTGAGTCTGTGGCAATAACGCCTGCCCCTCCTGCATTTGTAATAACAGCAAGATCAAGGCCTTTTGGCAGATTCTTGGAGTGCAATACTTCTGCAGTGTTAAACAGGTCTTCAATACCCTTTATCCTTATTACACCGGCCCTTTTAAAGGCGGCATCGTATACCTTATCATCGCCTGCCATAGCGCCTGTATGTGACATTGCAGCCTTTGCACTCTCAGTAAACCTTCCTGGCTTTAAGATGATTATTGGCTTATTCCTTGCAAATCCCCTTGCAGCGCTCATGAACTTTCTGGCATTACCAATACCCTCCATATAGAGCATGATACTCTTTGTATCAGGGTCATCTCCCAGAAAATCGATCATGTCACCAAAATCAACATCTATCATTGACCCAAGAGAAACAAAGAGGCTGAACCCTATATGGGCATTTATTGCCCAGTCGAGTATTGCACTTCCGAGTGCGCCGCTATGCGATATAAAGGCTATCTTGCCTGGTTCAGGATGTACCCTGAGAAAAGAGGCATTCAATCTATTTACAGGCCTGATGACACCAAGGCAATTTGGTCCAATAATCCTCATCCCGTATGTCCTTCTGATCTCCTTTATCTGTTCTTCTAATTTTTCCCCGGTTTTACCTGTCTCTTTAAAACCAGCGGAAACGATTATTACCCCCTCTACGCCGGATTTACCACATTCTTCAATTATCCCTGGAACTGTCTGTGCCGGTGTGGCTATTACTGCAAGGTCGATCTGTTCCGGAATATCTGCGATCCTGGCATACGAGTCAATCCCCAGGATACTCTTCCTGTTCGGGTTTACAGGGAATATCTTTCTGTTATTTGGTAGCAGCAGGTTCTCTGTGAGCGCCTTTCCAACAGAGCCTTCGGACTCCGAAGCACCGATAACAGCAATAGTTTTTGGACTGAATATCTTTTTGAGATCTGCCATTGGATAATTCCTGTAATATTTGGTGGAAATTTAACAAAAAGATACCATTAAATCTCGTTGAATGCAAAACATATTTTAGAAGATTTGGTTCTCAAGTTAGACAAAACTACAAAGATTATAGTATCATAAAATGTTATGGCTAAGAAACGCAAGAGAAGATATAAGATTTCACTTATAATAATTTTACTGTTATCTTTTATTATTGCAGGCAGTCTCTCTGCAGGCGGCTTCTTCTATGTTGTCACTAAGGACCTCCCGTCAGTAAAGTCTCTCAGGGAATATACCCCGAGCCTTGTTACGCGCGTATGGTCTGATGATAACAAATTGATAGGAGAATTCTATATTGAGAAACGCGTCCTTGTTCCCTTGAAAAACACGCCTGTCTTTCTTAAAGAGGCTGTTATTGCTGTGGAGGATGACAGCTTCTACAGCCATCAGGGTCTGGACTATAAAGGTATCATGCGTGCATTTTGGGTAAACCTCAGATCACTTGATATTAAACAGGGTGGGAGTACAATCACACAACAACTTGCAAGGTCTCTTTTTCTGACACCTGAGCAAAATATAATGCGGAAGATTAAAGAGGCTGTCCTGGCAAAGAAGATCGAGAATGTTCTTTCCAAGGATGAGATTCTGGAATTATATCTGAACCAGATATACTTTGGTCGTGGCGCCTATGGTGTACAGGCATCAGCCCTCATGTACTTTGGTAAAGATGTCAGGAACCTTAATTTATCAGAATCTGCATTATTAGCCGGTGTTATACGGTCTCCTTCCCAATATTCTCCTTACGCACACCCCGACAAGGCCAAGTCAAGACAGAAGGTAGTCTTAAAGAGGATGCTCGATGAGGGTTATATAAAAGAAAGTCAGTACAAGAAGGCATTTAAACAGGATATATATCTTAAAAAGCCTGAGAAGATAGAGGATCTTGCGCCTTATTTTGTTGAACAGGTAAGGCAATATCTGACTTCAAAATATGGTGCAGAGAAGGTCTACAAGGGCGGATTGAATGTATATACTACAATTGACCATGATCTCCAGAAGGCTGCCACCACTGCAGTTAAAGAGGGTTTGAGGGCAGTCGATAAGAGACAGGGGTACAGGGGACCTGTTGAGCACAAATCACGCTCCGAGATCAAGGAATGGCTGGAAGGGGAGATGGGCGCCCTCTCACAGGCTGATGT
>MHER01000036.1 GCA_001805205.1 Nitrospirae bacterium RIFCSPLOW2_12_42_9
GAGGCTGCTGCAGATGTACTAGGCCTCATTGGTGATCAGACAGCTATACCTGCCCTCATCAGGGCTTTAAGGGACGAAGACGAGTTTGTGCGTGATAGTGCAGTCAGGGCACTCGGACGGATTGGCAGTAATCAGTCTATCCCTGCACTGGAACAGGCATTGCAGGATAATGATGAAGGTGTCCGGGAGAGCGCTGCCCATGTCCTTAAAGAATTAAATGGTTTAATGTCTCTGCCGCAGGATAACCCTGTGTCAGGGAGAAGCAGATCGAGCTGCGGGCCTTGAGAGAAGAAAAGAAGAAAATTCCCCCTCCCTATCCCTCCCCCTCAAGGGAGGGGGAATACTTGGTATATCTTCTAATCTCCCCTCCCCTTGTGGGAGGGGATTAAGGGGAGGGGGAGGGTGTTTTTCGCCTAAAAATATTAAAGGGAGGATTTAAGTTATGAAAAGTTACAGATTCACCTTTTTTTCAATTGTACTCTTTTTATCCTTTATGCTGATGATTTCAACTGTCTCCTATGCAGGAGCTGAACAAGATATCCAGGATATCAAAAAGGGCCTATCCGAGGTTAAGGAAGAACTTAAGGAGATAAAACGTCTCCTTGAGTCCCCCCGTGCCCAGGTTCCAACGGCACCCCCTGCACCTGCTCTTACAGAATCTGAGGCAAGTATTGATGATGATCCGATACTCGGAAAGAAGAATGCCCCAATCACCATTATTGAGTTTTCTGACTACCAGTGTCCATTCTGTGCGAGGTTTTCCAGGGATACCCTCCCCCAGATAAAGAAAGATTATATAGATAAGGGTATAGTCAGGTATATCTTCAGGGACTATCCGCTCTCGTCCATACATCCGAGGGCCCAAATGGCTGCTGAGGCTGCCCAGTGTGCCGGGGATCAGGGAAAATACTGGGATATGCACGACACACTCTTTGATAATCAGAGGGCCCTTGAGGTAGAAGACCTTAAAGAATATGCAGAAGATCTCGACCTCAACACAAAGGATTTCAATGACTGTCTTGATAAGGCTAAATATGTCAGAGAGGTAAAGGATGATATCAAGTCAGGAGAAAATGCGGGGGTGCAGGGTACACCTGCCTTTATCGTGGGTAAAACCACTGAGAACGGTGTTATAAAAGGTAAGTTTATAAAGGGCGCCCATCCCTTCCAGACCTTTAAGACTGCTATTGAGGAACTCCTTAAAAGCACACCATAACGTACAATCTTTTAAAAGGAGAAGATCATGAACAGGGTAATCAACAGGGTGATAAAAACTATTCTGATTCTATGCCTGATGGGGTTTTTACTGCCTGCGGCTGAAGGATTATCTGCGGACACTGATGGTGATGGCCTCCTGGACGACTGGGAGATTAACGGGTATGACTATGAGGGGGATGGGATTATTGATGTAGATCTGCCTGCTATGGGTGCAAACCCCTTGAGGAAGGATATATTTGTTGAGATTGACTGGATGAAGGCAACTGACCATAATCATAAGCCGGATGCCAAAGGTATTACAAAGGTTATCAATGCCTTTGCAAATGCACCGGTTTCCAACCCTGATGGGTCAACAGGTATTATCCTTCATGTGGATACAGGCAATCTGGGTGGCGGGAACAGTCTTAACCATGACATAGACCTCAATCCTGTATGGACTGAATTTGATGTTATCAAGGCTGCAAACTTTGCACCAGAACGTGGGCCCATATTTCATTACGCTGTCTTTGCCCATCAGTATAGCGCCGGATGCAGCAGCGGGCTTGCACGCGGCATCCCTGCCAGTGATTTTATTGTATCACTTGGCTGCTGGACGAATCAGGTGGGGACAATGCTGGAACAGGCCGGTACATTAATGCATGAGCTGGGACACAATCTGGGTCTCCGGCATGGAGGGAGAGACCATGTAAACTACAAACCAAACTTCCTCAGTGTAATGAACTACTTTTTCCAGACCAGGGGGCTTTATATAACTGATAAGTGGGGGAGGCTTGATTATTCAAGATTCCTGACCAAGGACATGGATGAGAACCACCTTAATGAGAAAAGGGGATTGGATGTTTCGGGGGGAGACCGGCCTATCAGGAGGTATGGGACAAGGGCATTTTGTCCTAATGGCGCTGTTCAGAATATTGCGAGGGCAAAAAGGTATGTGGACTGGGACTGTGACCTGAATAATGCCGAGACTGATGTGAGTGTGGATGTCAATAACTCCCTGAATAAAAGTATATTAACAGGATTAAGCAATGAATGGGACAACATAGTTTATGATGGTGGTCTAATCGGTCCTGGCGTAGAAATGCAGATGCGTCCGATGGTATTCATAATGCATGAATTGACCCTCGAAGAGGACTTGAGTATTAACCCTGAACCGCTTTCAGAAGATGATATCATGGATGACGACCTAACTCAGTGAAAAGATGAACCCCATCATAAATTCTAAAATAATCCAGGTAATAACAAGTAAAAGGTGAAATCATTCAGGTGTTCTTACGACTCTTTTTAAGTTTAATGGCTCTGAGTATCTTCAGTGTATCTCTGTCTGAGGCCAGGGTTGTTGAATATCCATTTTATTTTATACCAAACCACGGACAGATAGACAGCAAGGTTAAATATTATTTGATCCACAATAGAGACACAGTCTATCTGACAGAAGATGAAGTGGTCTATTCTGTAAAAGACCAGATCTTGAGATTAAAATTCATTGATTCAAACCATGATGTAAATCTTAAAGGAAGAGAAGAAGATGTATCAAGGATTAATTACTACACAGGTAATAATCCGGGAAAATGGAGAACTGGGATACCTGTATATAAAAAGGTAGTCTACGAGGATTTATATGATGGGATAGACCTTATTTATAAGGGTTCTGATGACAGGCTCAAATATGAGTTTGTTGTAAGGCCCGGGGCAGACTATAAAAAGATCCAGCTTGCATGGAGTGATAAGGCAAATCTGCGAATAGACGATGGCGGGAACCTCGTCATCGATGGCCCCTACGGGGGGATCAAAGAGGAAAGACCATATATATATCAGGATATAGACGGGAAGAGGGTAGAGATAGAGGGGAGGTTTAAGATTGAGGGTAAGGGCGACAAAAATAATATCCTTAATTTTGAAGTGGAGAAATACGATGATGCCAACCCCCTTATTATTGACCCCTTTCTGCAATTTTCCTCCTACCTGGGTGGGAGTGACACTGAAGAGGGATTCGGGATTGCGGTTGATGCATCGGGTTCAATATATATAGCAGGATACACAAAATCCACTGACTTCCCCACTGAAAATCCTTTTAAGGATATCAACAGTGGAGAAGAGGATGTCTTTATATCGAGATTCGCTCCTGATGGCGAAACATATAAACTTTCCTATTCCACATTTCTTGGGGGGACGAAATCAGAGGAGTGTCAGGGGATTGCTGTAGATGCATCAGGAAATATCTATATAACAGGGTTTACATCTTCTATTGATTTTCCCACCGCAGGGAATCCATATCAGAGTACCAAAATTGGGGAGGAAGATGATGTATTTTATACCAGGCTATCGTCAGACGGTCAACTCTCAGCTTCCACCTACATAGGTGGAACTAAAAAGGATGTTGGCAATGATATAGCAGTAGATGCCTCCAGTAATGTCTATATTACCGGCAAGACTGAATCTACAGATTTTCCAACTTCATCATCTGCCTACCAGAAAGCCAATGCGGGTGAGATCGACGCCTTTATCCTGAAGATCTCAGGAGATGGCAAGGGTCTCCTTTATTCAACATATATTGGAGGAAAACATGATGACAAGGCAAAGGCGATTGCAATTACCGAAGATGGGAGTGCCTATGTAACTGGAAATACGTTCTCTCAGAACTTCCCAATACAAGAGGCATATCAGGATACATGCGGCGGTTGTAAAACAGGATTATATACTGATGCATTTATAGTCCGACTTTCTTCGGATGGTGATGATATTATTTACTCAACCTTCCTCGGAGGGAAAAACCTTGACTACGGGGAAGATATCTGGATTGACACTGAAGGGGCAATCTATGTGACAGGCTATACAACCTCTGCCAACTTCCCTGTCTTAACCCCTTATCAGAATAACAATCGTGGCAAAGAAGATGCATTCATAACAAAGTTTTCACCTGCCGGTGATAAAATTATTTATTCAACTTTTCTGGGAGGGACTCTAAATGACAGGGGGAAGGCTTTTTCTATAGATTCCTCTGGATATGCTTATGTAACTGGAAGGACTGCATCTCCTGACTTTCCAGTTTTATACCCTTTTCAGGATAGTAATAAGGGAGAAGACGATGCCTTTTTGACCATGCTCTCTCCTGCAGGTAATGCTATTAATTTTTCTACATTCATGGGTGGAGAATATTCTGATCAGGGGATGGCGATTGCAATAGATCCTGATAAGACCCTCTATATTTTAGGTGATACACTTTCTGAAGACTTTCCTACCCTGAATCCATATCAGGGAAACCATTCCGGGTTTGGGGATCTCTTTGTTTTAAAACTTAAATTTGCTCCACCTGGTATCAGCTCTGTTACGCCGGTAAGTGGCAATCAGGGAGAGAGCCTCGATATAAACATTGCAGGAACAAATTTTTCTGACAACATCATATCATTAAGCTTAGGCCCTATGATCGTAGTAGGAAATGTCACCATTAACAGCCCTGAGCAGATTACTGCGTCTATTACGATTGATGGGTCTGCTGCTCCAGGGTTCAGGGATATAACCTTAACAACCAGTGATGGTATAGCTGCACTTAAGGACGCTTTTACAGTAATAGATGCCACGCCGCCTGAGGTGGTCAGGACAAATCCTCCGGAAGATTCTTTAGGTATAGGTATAAACACGGGCATCTCCATTGTCTTCAGTGAAGATATTGATGAATCTACAATAAACGGGACTACTCTTACTGTGAGTAATACAGCGGGGACGGTAAGTTATGACTCCCCTTCAAGGACAGCATCTTTTACACCATCGGAAGATTTAAATAAAGAGACTATTTACGTGGTTACAGTTACCTCTGATGTCAAGGATGTTGCAGGAAACAATATGGTTTCTGACTACATATATAGTTTTACCACGGGCATAGCAGCGGACACTACACCACCTGAGATGAGCAGCACAAGTCCTGCCAAAGATGCCGTGGATATAGCTATAAACACGAAGATATCAGTTACATTCAGTGAAGATATGAATGTGTCTACGATAAACGGGACTACCTTTACAGTGAGTGATACAGAGGGAACAGTAAGGTATGATTCTCCTTCAAGGACAGCATTCTTTTCCCCATCAGAAGATTTAAATAAAGAGACTGATTACATGGTTACAGTTACATCCGCTGTTAAAGATGTTGCAGGGAACAATATGGCATCTGACTACATCTATAGTTTTACCACAGGTTCAGAAGCGGATACGACACGGCCAGAGGTGGACAGTACAAGTCCTGCCAAAGATGCTGTTGATATTGCCCTAAACACGAATATCTCTGTTACATTCAGTGAAGATATGGATGTGTCCACGATAAATGAGACTACCTTTATAATAAGTGACGCAGATGATAACAATATAGAGGGGACGGTAAGTTATGACCCCACTTCAAAGACAGCATCTTTTACACCCTCAGCTAATTTAAATCACGAAACTAAGTATACAGTAGTTATCACCACTGACGTCATGGATATGGCAACTAATAGCCTTAAATCAGATTATACATGGAGTTTTAAAACCAGGAAATCTGATGGCAGCGAAAAAGGAGGCTGCCTTATCACTGCTGCACTGAATAATAGCTATTTCCAGCCCCATATAAAGACATTGAGGAAGTTAAGGGATAAATATCTGCTGACTAATCCTTTAGGTGAAAGATTTGTAAAATGGTACTACGAAATGTCCCCCCCTTTAGCTGATGAAATAAGACAACATGCCATCTTAAAGATAATTGCACAAATTGTCCTGATACCCCTCATCTTTGGATTGAAATATCCTGCCACGGTTTTAACATCCCTTGGTCTTGTATTACTGATACTTTTCTATTTGAAAAAGAGGACATTATTCCATAGCCTCCAATAATTTTACTGAAGTAGCCACACTTTCACGTACGTCCTCATCCTCATCTTCAAGTAACATTTTTAAATAATTTATTGCCCTAGGATCCCCAAGACTTCCCAGTGCATCTGCTGCAGACTCTCTAACCCATGGATCTTTATCAGACAGTGCCTTAATAAGAGGTTCGAAGGCCTCTTTACTTTTTCTGGTACCCAGTGCTTCAGCAGCGCTGGCCCGCACATCCCCATCTTCATCTTCCAGGGCCAGAAGGAGGGCGCCTAAAACCTCCGGGCCTTCCATCTCAGCCAGTTTTTCCACAGCCTCTTCTCTTACCTCCGGTTCCTTACTCTCCAGAATATTTCTGTACAATTCACTGAATGGAGGCTTTTCTGTAGTTTCCTCAGCTACACTCGTATTATCAGGTACCGGAGGGGCTTCTTTAACACTCTCCGGACTGTCACTCATCCCTTCCTCCTTGGGAAATATCCTGACCTCTGTTAGTTTTGATAAGAGGGGACTGCCATCTTCTCCTTTCTTCTCCTCATAGAAAAAAATAGAATTATTATGGGGGCCGATAACCTTCCGTATCCCTTCATCCAGCGGAAGGGCATGGAATTCCACGGTTATTTTCTGCTCTGAGAGATCATGAGAAGTAACCTTCACTCCTGTTTTATGCCCAATCTCATCCAGCACTTCTTTAAGCAGGGTATCTTTAATCATGAGAGTCAGAAGGTCATCTTTGTACTCTATAAGAAGTTTGTCAGCAGCTTCACCTGCATAAACATTAAAGACCACTGTAATCAGCAAAACTACGGAAATAATTATAAATAGTAATTTCTTCTTCATGTTTTTCACTTGCTGAGAATCTTAAAAAAATTTTACTACTATTATATATACCTATCAAGTATTTTCTTCATTTTGTCATTTTTTTCATTTTTCTTCACTTATTTAAAACTTTCAGGGTATTCCTGGCCTCTTCTGCCCCTTCAAAATTCTGGTTCAATCTCAATGCTGTGTTAAGCTCCTTCTTTGCGAGTTCCCTATTTCCATTTTTATAATAGGCCATCCCGAGGTGATAATGAACAAGATGGTTTTCTTCTAATTTTTCACTGCTTTCTTTTAATAATGATATGGCCTTTAGATAGACATTCTTCTTATAATATATCCAGCCTAAGGTATCAGAGACACCGGGGTCTTCCGGAAGTTTTTCATTGGCCTTCTGTGCAAGGTCCAGCGCAACATCTATATTGCCCCCATGTTCGGTATATAGCCATGCCAGGTTGTTTGCAGCAGGTGCGAAATCAGGATCAATCTTTAATGCCTTTTCATAAACCTCTTTTGCCTTATCATATTTCTTC
>MHER01000037.1 GCA_001805205.1 Nitrospirae bacterium RIFCSPLOW2_12_42_9
AAACCCCAAGCTACAGGTATCCTGAGGAAAAGGTCGTAATAGGATAAAATAGATTATGGGAAAACAGATTGCGGTTATCGGCCTTGGAAGGTTCGGGTCCAGTGTGGTAGAGACCCTTGTAAAAAAGGGTTGTGAAATATTAGCGATTGATATTAAAGAAGAGAATGTTAAGGCTATAAGCAAGGTTGCCACTCATGCAGTCCAGTGTGATGCATCAGATATAAGGACATTACAGGAACTTGGTGTTCAGAACATGGATGTGGCGGTTGTAAGCATTGGAGAGGATGTTGAGGCGAGTGTCCTTATAGTAATGGCCTTGAAAGAGCTTAACGTAAGGGAGATTATTGCAAAGGCCGTAACACCGCTCCACACAAAGATACTCGAGAAGATCGGGGCAACACAGGTCGTATACCCGGAACGTGATATAGCAATCCGCGTTGCCACCCATATTGTTTCCCCTAACATAATAGACAGTCTTGCCTTATCAACAGAATATTGTATAAGTGAGATACCTGCACCACGGGGATTTATAGGTAAGATGCTAAAAGATACCAGCATAAGATCTATGCACAGGGTAAATATTATTGCCATCAAAAAAACGACTACAGAGGTATATAAAGGCAAGACCAGTATCAAAGAAATAGTCAATGTCGCCCCTTCCGGAGAAGACCTTGTAATGGAAGGGGATGTGCTTGTCATACTGGGGAGGGAGGATGATATAGAGAAATTAAGTAACCTGAAATGAAGGCCCGAATGGGGTTAGGAAACCCCATCTATCTTGTGAGCGGTTTGCAATACTTTCATATATATGGAATAATATATATTATGAAAGGATTCTGGTTAGAGTTAATATTAATACTTATCTTTATTCTCGCCAATGGCTTCTTTGCCGGAGCTGAGATTGCAATAATCTCTGCAAGAAAGAGCAGGATAAAACACTTAATGGAGCGGGGTAGTAAACAGGCAGAGGTAGTCCATAAGCTCCAGAATGAACCTGAAAATTTCATCGCAACTGTACAGATTGGAATAACAATTGTTGGAATGCTGGCCGGTGCTATAGGCGGTGCTGCGGCCATCGAGGTTATAAAACCTCTTCTTCAGGATGCCCCATTTGAGTTTATCCAGAACTGGAGTACACCTATTGCCATTGCTATTGTCGTGCTGATTACTTCATACCTTTCCATTATTTTGGGAGAACTTGTTCCAAAATCCCTTGCCCTGAGATTTTCTGAACCCATTGCACTTTTTGTTGGCAAACCAATCCATCTCCTTTCAAGATTCTCATTTATATTAGTCAAGTTACTGACTAAATCCAGCAGCCTGTTTTTAAAACCATTTGGTAAAATGCCCCCACCGGAAGGCTCATTTGTAACAGAGGAAGAGATAAAGATATTACTCAGAGAAGGTGGTGAAAAGGGTATCTTTGAGAAATCAGAACAGGAATTGATACATAGTGTATTTGAATTTGTTACAACTACAGTTAAGGAGATAATGGTCCCCCGTCCAAAGATAAAGGCCATAGCCATTGATACATCAATAGAGGCTGCGGTTGATTTTGTGGTTGAGTGTGGTTTTTCAAGGTTCCCGGTTTACGACGGTTCCATGGATGATATAAAAGGAATCCTATATGAAAAAGATCTCTTAGATATCAGGGTGAAAAAGAAGGATGTAGGGCTAAAGGATCTTATCCGGCCTGTATACTTTGTCCCTGAGACTAAGAAGATAGATAAGCTTTTAAGGGAGTTGCAAAGACGAAGGATGCATATGGCCATAGTCATAAATGAGTATGGCGGGGTAGAGGGTATGGTAACAATGGAGGATATTATAGAGGAGATAGTGGGTGAGATAGAGGATGAATATGATTATGAAGACAGGCCTGTAAAGATACTTAAGGATGGATCAATGGTAATAGATGCCTCCCTTCCTATACGTGACCTTATAGATCAGCATAATCTTGCCATCGAGGAGTCAGAGGAGTATGAAACCCTTGCCGGATTAGTCCTGTCTTTACTGCAGAAGATGCCGCGGGGTGGAGAGATTGTCAAATATGGTGATTATAAACTTACTATCGTTGATATAGAAGGAAAACGGATTTCAAAGGTAAAGCTTGAGAAGGTAGTTACTACTGCAGATGTTATAGAAACAAGGATTCATAATATAAAATAAGTCATGCATCTTGCATGACATTCAACCTGAAATATTGCAGTAATCTCTTTGTAAACACTCCAGGTTTTCCATTACCTAAAGGCCGGCCATTTATTTTCGTAACCGGCATAACTTCATAGAGTGTGCTTGTGATGAAACACTCGTCTGCATCATAAATTTCATCCGGGGGAAAAGGTTGTTCAAGTATAGTGAGATTATTCTTTGTTGCAAGCCCGATTACTATTGACCTTGTGACACCATTGAGGATTCCCACACTTAACGCTGGGGTCTTAATGATACCATTTTTAATAATAAAGATATTACAGACTGTTCCTTCAGCAACATAACCTTCTGTACTTAACATAATCCCTTCTGATGCATCAAGCTTTCTTGCCTCGATCCTTGCCATTATATTATTCAGGAAGTTTAAGGATTTTATCGAAGGATTCAGGGCAGATGGAGGTATACGTCTTGTTTTCACTATAGCAGCACTTATGCCCTCTGTGTAAGTCTTTTCCGGGTAACCATTGAAAGCCTTCGGTATGACTATAATTCCTGGATTGGTACATCCATCAATATTAAGACCTGGTTCTCCCTCTCCACGGGTTATCATAAGTCTCAGGTAGGCCTCCATGAGATTATTTTCCCGTAAAGTTTTATACAATACTTCGGAAAGATATTCTCTGGTAAAAGGTATTCTCAGGTATATGGCATTGGCAGATTCAAAGAGGCGGTCTATATGGTTATCAATGTGGAAAATAACCCCCTTATATGACCTTAGTGTTTCAAATACCCCGTCCCCATAGAGGAATCCACGATCAAAGACAGAGACATTTGCATCCTCCTCTCCGACCATATTGCCATTGATAAAAATTAACATAGAAAATAAACTTGCTAATTCCCTGTAGCTTGCTACAGGGTTCTTCATTGTCATTTTGACTTTTGATATTTGATTAAAACTTATATATCACAAATCCGGTTAAGAACTTGGGGTAAAAATATGTGGACTTCTGGGGCATCCTCTCACCTGCATTTGTAACATCTTTGATCTCCTCTATCCTTGTAGGATTGAGCAGAAATGCAATCTGAAAGTCCCCGCTGCAAACCTTCCTGATGGATTCATCCATATCCTTTACATATGAAAGATTTTCCTGTCTTTTAATGGATTCCTCGTTCAGGCCAATTAAATCTTCGAGGATCAGACTCTGGAGGATAGCCGCATCAAGCCTTCTCCATGCCATGGGTTTATCGGAAGTCCTCTTTTGAAGGAGACTTTCATCTTTAAGGGAGAGCAGGGCATATCGCTCCTCTCCGTGAATATACATCCCAATCAGATGTTCTTTATTTGCCGCTCTCTTCATTTCTTCAATCATTTGCTCTCTTGCTGACGATTCACCACCCGGAGAGAAATCAAAAAATTTTACATGGAAATTATTGCCAGGTTTGTTTGTCAAATCTTTAAGTTTCTCAGCAGGCAGGCTATGGAGGAGCCTGTGCGTTGGCAGGATTGTAAGCCCTGGCTCATCCATATTTGCAAAGTACATCATCACATAATCTCCTGGTTCATGGTCTGATGCTGCTCCACCCTTTGCCCTTAATTCGTTTCTGTAGTTTAAGGATGCCTCATAACGGTGATGTCCGTCAGCAATATACACAGTATTATCTTTCATCTCCATTTTTATAAGGTCTATTATACCGGGGTCTGTAATAGGCCAGAGCTTGTGCCTGTAGTTATGGTCATCAATAATATCTATCTTAGGTCTTGATCCGCCTATGAGTCCTTTAATGGAGCTGTTTATCTTACTTTTTGGTGATGAGTATAAAGAGAATATAAAACTGAAGTTTGACCTGCATGACCTCAGGAGATTAAGCCTGTCAGATTTTGGTTTGGATAATGTGTACTCATGAGGCACGACCTTTCCACTGCTAAACTCCTCAAGTTTACACAGGGCAATAAACCCTTCCATTACTTTATTTGAACCATCCTTGAGAATATAGCTCAGTTGATAAAAATATATAGAAGGTTCCTTATCCTGAACAAGTACACCTGAAGAAAGCCAATTGGAGAGATGACCGGAGGCCCGTGTATAACGATTTTTATTATCTGTATCCTCCGGGTATTCTTTACCGAGGTCCAGCCTTATCATATTATATTCATGACTCTGATAATACCTTTCCTGTTCATCAGGACTGATGATATCATAAGGCGGGGTTACTACCTGCCTGAGATCTTTAATCTTTTCCGTATTATAGAGTACACCTTTAAATGGAAGAATGTCAGCCATATTACCTGTATCTCCTTACCTCAAATTTGAATATTTCCAAAGGCTCATTATCTCCTATGCCTGCCTTTTTTTTGGCAATGTCTATCTGTTCTTCTGTTGTGTTAACCCCTTCAATATCAGGGAGGAGTAATCCCCTTTTGTACCCGCTTTTTACTATCACACCATATCTTTTAGGATCAAGCTCGCCAATTGATCTTACAGGTTCGGAGTCTGTAAGTATATCCACGGAGATATTTATTTCATCTAGCTCGGTCAGTGAAACTTGTGTAAAGCGTGGGTCATGGGTTGCTGCACTGATAGCATTATGAATAATCTCTTCAGCAACGCATGATGTGGCAGCCTCGTAAGTACCTATGCACCCCCTCAGCAGCCCTTTCATCTTTAAAGAGACAAAGACCCCGTGTTTTTCCCTCATTTCATCTGTTAGCTCAGCCGGCAGACTGATAAATTTCCCGGTTTTAATGTATTCTTTTATTGCCTCCCTTGCTAATTGTACAAGTGGATGAATAGAACTCTCCATCTTATTATAAGTAAAAAAATTCTTATGGAATTTTTAGTTGATTATAATTCCCGATCGACTACATAGTCTGCTACTGCGAATAGTGCCTGAAGAGGCATAGAGTCCTTAAAAGAGAGAAGGCTTTTCTTGGCCTTTTCAACATACCCCCTTGCCCTGGCAAGGGAATAATCTATCACTCCATATCTCTGCATGAGCTTTACTATCAGTTCAAGATTTTCTTCTGTAAAATCGTATAACTGCACGATCTTTTCTATTTTATTTGCCTCATCTTCCGAGCATCGCTGAAGGAGGCTCAATAAAGGAAGGGTTATTTTACCCTCCTGAAGGTCTTTTCCAATTGATTTTCCGAGCTTCTTACCATCAGCCACATAATCTAGGGTATCATCAGTTAACTGAAAAGCTATACCCAGATTCCAGCCAAAAGATTCAATATTATCCTTTCTATCTTCCGGACAATCAGCGAGGATAGCTCCTATACGGCAAGAGGCTGCAATAAGTGCAGCGGTCTTGTTGCCTATAATTTCGAGATATTCATCTTCTGTTATCTGCAGGTCACAATTGACTGACAACTGGGCAAGTTCTCCTGCTGTCATCCTTCTTGTGGTCTCTGCAACAATCTCATTTATCTCATGGTTACGGAAGGATACTATGTTACACTGGGCCTTTGTATAAAGATAATCACCTACAAGTATACTCGCCTGATTGCCCCATAAGATCCGTGCAGTCTTATTACCCCGCCGCAGGCTGGCCTCATCTAAGACATCATCATGGAGCAGGGTAGCAGTGTGGATAAGTTCTATAACACTGGCCAATTCTATATGACCGTCCCCTTCGTATCCGGCAAGCCTTGATGCCAGGATTAAGAGCAAGGGCCTGAAACGTTTGCCGCCGCTGTTGAACAGATAAGAGCTTATTGTATCTATTAACTGTACATCTGACTTTAGGTCTGCATGTATCTGAGATTCTACCCTTTTCAGCTCTTCCCTGTAGAGGTCCCAGACGTCATTCATAGTCATGGGCATAGTCAATGGCATAGCCATGGGTGGATTTGTTTTTAAGACGGTCTTCACGGGGTAAATATAGGCCACAATACATGCAGTTGTCAAGATAAAAATGATAAAAAAAATGATAAATTGATGTTACCATTTTGAAATGGTAACATCAATGGAAGAATTTCTGTTGACAAATAAATCTGGTGTTGCTATTTTCCATTAACAGAGCAAACTATTATCCGGCAAAAGTGTATTTTACCATCCACTCCCTATTTTAAATTATTTGAAAAATCATAAAGGCTTTTGAGTTATAATTACTAAAAATTGTGGGAACTTGTAATAAGGAATTAGATGGCATCTATTAACGGAGATTGGTTTCATTCACGAAGCAGTTCTAATCTTGACGAACTTTTAACAGTTCGTAAGCTGGTTCTTGAGAGCCAAAGACCTGCATATATTGGCTTTGGCTGGTCAGGAGGGAGGCATGACAATGTCAGAATGTATGAGCTTGCAGCCGCTGGTAATATTCAGCCTTCAACAATGCAAACTAAAGTCCGTGCTATGATACGATATGGATTTATTAAGGACGAAAATACATGTCCTTTGGTATGGACAAGAATGGGTAGCCTTTGGAATGACTTATACACAGGTGGAAATTTCAGCGCTGCAAGACAAACCTATGAATTAACACTCACTATTTCTTTGGCAATTTATACGTTCAATGATACTTCAGTTCAATATAGTATAAATCCAGCAATAGGTGGTATGCCATTGAAGTTTTTGTTGAATATTCTTGACTCCAACAATTCAATTACACTACAAGAATTTGAAGTATTAGTTGATGGTCATACAAGACGTGTAGGGGAAAATACATCTTATTGGAAGAGGGATTTGATAAATTCAGGATTGTTTCATGAAGTTAATGAAAGATTATACTACACCGGAAAGTACCCACAATTCATAAGTGAAATAAAAAATTTTGAACCGGACCCTCTTCTGACAGATGAGGATTGGCTGATAATAAGGGATAATCCTTTAGTTGAAATATCACCTTTCAAAAATTCTATACGTGAAATTTTTGAGGCTATTATCCAAGAGCAAAATATTGAAGAGGAAATTACAGATGGGATCTTAACTACACCGCTGGTTGATGTAATATCAGAGCAAGAAGAATTAGAAATCCCTGAGATTGACATTTTGAGTAGTGACTCACGCTTCGCTCAAAGCACAAGAAGAGTGAGAAATACCACCTGGTCAATCAGGATAAAAAGAAAATATAATTATATTTGCGCTGTTCCTCACTGTGATGTTCAAGGACAAATTTTTGTTGAAGCGGCACACATTAAGCCCGACAGTGCATCTGATGGAGAAACCCCTCATAGAGCTCATATTTTGAACGGTCTTTGTTTATGTCGTCATTGTCACATAGCTTTTGAAAAAGGATACTTTTCTTTAACAGATAATCACAAAATCATTACATCTCCAAAATTCAATGACATACCGGACCAAAATCTGAAGACAGCAATTATTTCAAGTTCTGATATTAAAATTAAAAATAGAGTGGATAACAGGCTGCCGTTAATTGAATTTATTCAGTATCACAGAGTAAACCGTTTTAAACATTAAAGAATTATGATCATAACTAAAGACCCATATAAAACATATTTTGATGAGTTTGAAGTTACCAGTATAGTTTCTGATCCAGGAATTCAATATAGTCTGTTTGAAACTGAAATAAAAGGTAATCAAGCAAGACAATTAAAAATATTAAGCGAAATTGAATATGGCTTGCCTATGTTTAATGGTCAATCGTTTGGGAATCAAGTTCATTTTCAAAATGCTTATCAAACACCTATTCAAAGATGGTTCCCCTATCGTGAAGGTTATTCTATAAAACTAGTTAACAGCTTCATTAAGGAACTAAAAATTACTGGCAATGTTTTTGATCCTTTTTGTGGGAGTGGAACCACACTATTAGCAGCACGGATAAACAACTTGACTTCGTTTGGAATAGATGTCAATCCAATATCAGTTTTGGTTGCTAAAGTTGAAAACGAACAATATCATCAGGAAGATATTGAAAATATAACCATCCAGATAAAACTGTTAGAATGCCTCAAAAAATCGCCAATCAGTCTTAAAACGAATTTTGAATTAGCAGAAAAGGTTTTTAACTGGGAAATCCTTCAATCTCTTTTACAACTTAAGAATTATATAAACAGTATAGAGGATAAGAAAATAAGAAACCTATTCTTTGTTGCATGGCTGTCAATTATAGAAAATGTTTCCAATATAAAAAAGGAAGGAAACGGAATAAAGTATAAAAACAGAAAAAGAACTTCTAACGGCTATGTAAACATTGACAAAGAAGTATGGGAGAAACAGAAGTTCCCTGAAGACAAATTCAATTTTGTTAAAACAAAACTTTTAAATTCTCTTAAAAATATCCTTTCTGATATAAAATATAATTACGGATTAAGCGAGAAGAGGCCCAGGATTTTTAATGGCAGTTGTTTAGAGTTTGATAAATATTTTAGTGATGAAATTCAACTGACATTTTTCTCTCCACCGTATTGTAATTGCTTTGATTACTTTGAAATTCATAAAGTTGATTTATGGCTTGCTGAATTCGTAAAAGACAAAGAAGAATTTCGATTGCTTAGAAATACAGGTTTTAGATCTAATACGAATTCATTAAACCATAAACCAATTAAATATCAAAACGAATTTCTTGAGAAACTTATTAATCTTTTTGACTCAAAGAAACTATGGAATATAAAAATACCAAATGTTGTAAGAGGGTATTTTGATGATACGTTTACCTTATTAAGTAAACTTTACAACCAAACAGAGAAGCAGGGATATGTTGGAATTGTCGTAGGTAATTCAGCTTATTCAGGAGTAATTATTCCCACTGATATTTTGATAGCTGAAATCGCCAAGGAAATCGGTTTTCGAGTTAAACGTGTTTTTGTAACGAGACATTTAACTACAAGCTCTCAACAAAAACAGGAGTTGGAATATTTAAAAAATTATTTGCGAGAAAGTATTGTTTTACTTGAGAAATGATACAGACGATTGAACTCATGGTTGTAAAAGAAGTGATCCCTATAGAAATTCAACCAGGAACAATTTTGAGTATAAACACAAAAGAGGTTACCTCACACACCCATGGCTTTCATAAATACCCTGCCAAGTTTATACCTCATATACCAAAATGGGCAATAGGAAAATACCTAAATGGTTCCGGAAATAGGACCATACTTGATCCTTTCTGTGGATCGGGGACGACTTTGGTAGAAGGCTTGTTAGCTGGGCATAATGTTATTGGCTTAGATGTTGATCCACTTTCATCACTTATTACAAAAGTTAAAACGACACCAATTGATAGTAAGATACTTAACGAGGTTATTAACTGGCTTACAAGAAGTATTAAGCAAACGAAAAAAGGGGAATTTGAACCGGAATGCAAAACAATAGAACATTGGTTTTCAAGGAATGCAATAAACAAACTTTCAATTATTAGGACTTTAATAAATCAAGTTCTTAAGGAATTTGGTAGCAGTAAAGAGTTTAAGGACATTCAATATCTTTTGTTGATATGTTTTTCGTCGATTATAAGACGAGTTTCCAATGCTGACAATGAGTCGCAAAAAACTTATGTATCACATACAAAAATTAAAGAACCAGAAGAGGTGTATTCGGTATTCTTTCCTCAATTAGAATTATTTGTTGAGAGATTAAAAACTTATTTTCATTTAGTAAACACAAAGTTGGCAACCAAGATTATTTGCACATCAAGTACGGAATCTATAGATATAAAACTTAAAGGTGAGAATATAGATTTAGCAGTTACTTCTCCTCCATATATAAAGGCCATTGATTACATTTACAACCAAATGGTAGAACTGTTTTGGATTGGTGACCTTCTTGGTCTGGAATCGCAAGCAAAACAAAATAAGAAGAAAAAAGGGTATATCGGAACGAAGTATATACATAAAGTTGAATTCAAAGATTATACTCCGTATAACACTATGTTAGGAATTGATAAACTTGATAAGAAACTTCAACAAATATATGATTCAGATAAAAAGAACGGCCATAAACACTCATTTGTTACTTACAAATATTTTGCAGATATGGAGAAACATTTTTCTGAGATGGCAAAATGTTTATCAGAAGGCACACCCTATGTAATGGTAGTTGGTGACAGTTCAGTTAGTGATATTTACTTTGCTACATCGGATTTCTTAGTAGAAATTGCAGAGCGAAACGGATTTAAGATTAGAAACAAATGGGGTTATAAGATAAAAAATCGCTATATGCGTTTTGATAGAAAGGGAAGAGGTGGTCTAATTGAAATAGACTGGGTTTTAGAGTTTATACGTAATTAACAATAATAATATTTAACAGAACATAAAATTATTATATAATCCATTAGCAATGTGGATGAATATCCACCTTTTATATAAATATGGACAAGGAACGGATGGTACAGAAGATGTTTTCCTCTGCAGCAAGGCGGTATGACCTGAATAATACTGTCCTGAGTTTTGGGATACATCATTACTGGAAAAGATATGCTGTGGACAAGACCCTGGCAAAACAGGGGAGTATAGTTTTAGATGTCTGTTCAGGCACAGCAGATATAGCAATACTCCTTGCTAAAAGGGTTACATCTTCAGGGCATGTTATGGCAGTAGACCTTAATCCGGAGATGCTGGAGATAGGAAAAAAGAAGGTTATAAAATCAGGACTTGAAGATAGCATCTGTTGCTCTATTGGAAATGCAGAGTCTCTCCAGTTCAGAGATAATAAGTTTGATGCAGTCACTGTAGGGTTCGGCGTAAGGAATGTTAAACACCTTGAAAAGGCCTTTTCTGAGATGCACAGGGTAACAAGACCTGGGGGTCGTGTTGTCTGTCTTGAATTTACACAGCCTGAGAGCCGTTTTTTAAAATATTTATACGATTTTTATTCATTTACATTGATACCGGCCGTCGGGACTGTAATCTCAAGAGACAAAACTGGCATATACAATTACCTTCCATCTTCCATACGGAAATTTCCGCCTGCAGAGCCGCTAAAACAATTAATGCATAATACAGGTTTCTCAAAGGTATATTATGAGCTCCTGTCAGGTGGTATAGTTGCATTACACGTTGGAATAAAATAGATTTAACATGGGGAAAAAAGACGGGTCAATTTTATATATATGGCTTCCTTGTAAAAAGATATATCCGCTTGGACCAACATATCTCGCAAATTATGTCCATATCAAAAGGCCCGATATCAGGCAGCGTATATTAGACCTATCCCTGATTAACAGCCGTAACAGGTTGAAGGCTATCGTTGAAATGATAGATGGTTTCAAACCTGATCTGATTGCCTTCTCCTGGCGGGATATCCAGATATATGCCCCTCATGATGAAGACAGGTCGCTATCATTAGCCTTTAATTATTATTATTCACCAGACATATACAAGAGGATAAAGGCCGGCATAAAAGGGCTCAGTATGGTCTTTAACTATGAAAACAATTTGAGAGAGAAGTTCCATCTGATAAAAAAGACTGTCTCAAAGTTTCCTGACAGGAAGTTTATGATCGGTGGCGGTGCATTTAGTGTATTTTCAAATGAGGTTATTGAAAAGTTGCCTGAAGGGGTTATCGGTGTTATAGGAGAAGGGGAAGATGCAATCCTGTCAATCATAAATGGAACAGATGTCATGAATCACAGGGTAATTTACAGGGAAAAAGGGACAATAGTATCAGGTACGCAGGGTAAACCTGTAAGCATAGAAGATATTGAGGTCGATTATAAATATATTTCTTCTATATTCCCTGAGGTATCCTCTTATATCGGAGGGACAATAGGCATCCAGACAAAGCGGGGATGTCCATATCAATGTGAGTTCTGCCTCTATTCTTATATCGAGGGGTGTAATGTGCGTTATCGAAACCCTGAGACAATATTAAAAGAGATAGAGTTTCTACACTTACACTGGAATATCCGCAATATATGGTTTGCTGATGCACAGTTTATACCGGGGACTATGGCATTACCGCACTGTACAGCACTGTTGGAAGGGTTAATAAAGAAGGGATTGAAAATTGAATGGAGTGGTTATGTGCGTACCAGTCTTATAACCCCGGAGCTCTCCTCATTAATGGTCTCTTCTGGTGTGGGAGACCTGGAGGTTTCTATTACATCCGGTTCACAGAAGGTACTTAATGAGATGTCAATGGGGTTCAGGCTTGAGCATCTCTATAATGGCTGCAGATATTTGAAAAAAGAGGGTTACAAGGGAACAATAATATTGAATTATTCAATTAATGCCCCCGGGGAGACAGAAGAGACCCTTATTGAATCTATCAATTCATATAAAGTTATTAAAGAGATTATGGGAAGTGACCATGTCAGGCCTGTTATATTCTTTATCGGGGTACAACCACATACAAGATTGGAAGAAAGGCTTATAAAAAGCGGATATCTGAGCAGTTCATATAACCCGCTTTCTCTAAATCCATTCTCAATAAAAAAATTGTTGTATAATCCTCCACCTTTAGATAAAATAATAGCCAACTCCTGCCTTGATGCATGGGCAGGCGGACATGGTGATGGTGAAAGGATATTATTTAATATAGAGAAGAGGCTTAAGGGCAGTGGTAAATTAAATAATGATATGTTAAACTATGAAAAATCCACAGAGATACGAAGCGCATAAAGTTAATATAAACCAGAATAATAATTTTTCTTATGTGCATCTGTGGGAGAAGGGGTGTTTATTATTATGAAAAAGACCATACTGGTAGTGGATGATGAAGAGCATATAAGACTGCTTTACAAAGAGGAGTTCGAGGAAGAAGGTTATACTGTGCTGTTAGCGGGTAGTGGTGAAGATGCCCTGACGTTAGTAGAAAATAAACTCCCTGACCTAATAACACTCGATATAAAGATGCCTGGTATTGACGGGATCACCCTCGCAAGGAAGATAAAAGAGATAAGGAGTGATATGCCTGTGATCTTTGTGAGTGCCTATGAGGACTACAAACATGATTTTGGCACATGGGCCTCAGATGCATACTTTGTTAAATCTGCCAATCTTGCTGAACTCAAATCGCTCATTGCCAAAATACTCAAGGATAAAGCTTCAAAACCCTAAAACAAAAATACTGCAGCGGCAATAACGGTTGTATAGCCATTTTTTACTATGGCTGACTGGGTTATATTTGTTGTTCTGACGATCTTATCACTGATTCTGTAAACCTCTTTCTTTTGATCCCACCCTTTGTCTTCATCGAATTCTATACCGAGTGTGGACGCGAGCATGGCTGCTGCGAGGTCTTCAGCGTAATCCCCTGCGATCTTATCAGTCTGTCCATAGGCGTGATGTTCACTAAGGTATCCATAAGCATTTTTATCTGTTGGGATTGCGCAGCCA
>MHER01000038.1:0-12621 GCA_001805205.1 Nitrospirae bacterium RIFCSPLOW2_12_42_9
TCGTTTCCCAGGGAGAACGGGCAGAGATCCTGTCATCAATCCGTTCTGTAGACTATGTCGTTATCTTTAATGAACCCGATCCTTATAATACGATTGCAGCGATTAAACCTGATATACTGATAAAAGGAGGGGATTGGGCTATTGATAATATTGTTGGCCGGGATATTGTAGAATCCTACGGAGGTGAGGTCCGCACCATACCCTTTGTTGAGGGATTCTCTTCATCAAGGATTATCGGGGATGTCCTTAATAAATTCAGGAAGTAATTTTCCTTTCTCTGCTCTGATTGAAAATATTATTTCTATAGGAGGAACCCATAGGGTTACAGGATTATGGGGTTCCTCTAAATCACTCTTTTTATCTGCGTTATTCAATAAGACAGATAACCCTCTCTTTGTAATAACCCACTCACAGGAGTCAGCAGAATCATTATTAACAGACCTGTCTTTATTCCCGTCCTGGTTGAAAACCACTGTACCTCTATTTTCGCTCCCCTTCTGGGAAATACTGCCATTCGATATTATGGCTCCGCATCCTGAGATAATTCATGAAAGAATGACAGCTTATCGTGCCCTTTTAAGCGGTATCCGCGGGATATTTGTTGTACCGGTTCAATCATTAATGCAGCGTGTCATGTCACCTGATCTTTTTAAAGAGGCAAATATTAATATCAATACAGGGTCGCAAATTGAGAGGGACTCTCTTGTCTCTCATCTTGTAAGGTTTGGCTACGAACCATCTGATATGGTTAGCACCAGGGGTACTTTTAGTCTGAGGGGTGGGATTATAGACCTCTTCTCTCCGGGAGAAGAGGCTCCGGTACGTATTGAGTTTTTTGGGGATACTATAGATACCATTCGCACCTTTGATACAGAGACACAGAGGTCTGTTAAACAAAAGGATTCCACTTTTATAATGCCTGCCAAGGAGTTTCCCATATCAGTAAATTCACTCTTTGATTTTCTTAATCCCGAATCAACCATTATATTTAATGAGCCGGCTGAGATCAGGAAAAACAGTAATTCTAACTGGAATTATATATTAGAGACATACAATGAAGTGGTGCTGCAGAGACGTGTTATTCCTGAACCACCTGAGTTATATCTTACTATTGAGGATATATCAAAATCCATTGAAACCTTCCATCTCAAAATTGATATTGAGCCCCTTCCAATAGATGGGACAACCTGCATCCAGGTTGGTTCTTCCACTGACATTTTTATTGACTCAAAAAAGAACGCTTCTCCGATAAAGACCATTATAGAAAAGCTGGCTGTTTTGAGAAAAACCTTTACTGTAATCCTTGTCTCTCCAACCGAAGGCCAGGCTGAAAGACTCCATGATATCCTGATGGAATACGATGTGCCTGCGTCTCTCAGGAAACCTGAAGAGATCCACCCATTTATAATAAAGGCCGGCGAACATCAAATCATCCCCCTGATAATCACCTATGGAAATATCTCGTCCGGCTTTATTTATCCAGAGTCATCTCTGCTGATAGTAACTGAAGAAGAGATGTTTGGTAAGAGAACTAAGAGGAGACCACCCACAAAACAGAAGGTCCGTTCTTTTTTAACATCCTTCCAGGATATAAAAGAAGGGGATTATGTAGTCCATGTATATCATGGCGTCGGACAATATGAGGGACTGAAACGCAAGGTCCTCAGCGGAGGAGGAAGTGACTTTCTCTGTATACGATATTCCGGTGGTGATTATATATATGTTCCTGTTGATAATCTCGATATGGTACAAAAATACATTGGCTCAGAAGGGCACATCCCTCATATAGACCGGCTCCAGGGATCGAGATGGGAAAAGACAAAAAGTCGTGTACAGAAGGCTATTGATGAGATTGCGGCTGATCTTTTAGACCTTTATGCTGCCCGTGAAATCATGGAGGGTTTTTCCTATTCACCTGACAGTTTTATAATGAAAGAATTTGAGACTTCGTTTGAGTATGAAGAAACACCAGACCAGTTTTCAGCAATTGAAGATGTTAAACAGGACATGGAATCTAAAAAGCCTATGGACAGACTAATATGTGGTGATGTAGGGTATGGTAAGACAGAGGTGGCCCTGCGTGCAGCATGTAAGGCTATTTTAGATGGAAAACAGACGGCCATGCTCGTCCCAACCACACTTTTAGCATACCAGCACTATCAAACATTTTCTCAGAGGTTTACATCTTTCCCTGTCAGGGTAGAGATGCTCAGCCGTTTCAGGTCTCCGCGTGAGCAGAAAAATTTAATAAAAGACCTTGCTGATGGAAATATAGATATTATTATTGGAACCCAGCGTCTGCTCCAAAAGGATATAAGCTTTAGAAATATTGGACTTGTAATAGTAGATGAAGAACAGCGATTCGGGGTTAAACAGAAAGAAAAACTGAAACAGTTACGTAAGACAATAGATGTCCTTACCCTCTCTGCCACACCTATTCCGAGAACCCTTCAGTTGTCTCTGTTTGGTATACGGGATCTTAGTATTATTGAAACACCACCGGCTGACCGCCTCTCAATCCGAACTATTATTTCCCCTTTTGATAAGAGGATTATCCGGGATGCCATCTTACGGGAGTTTGCCAGGGACGGAAGGGTCTTTTTTGTACACAACAGGGTGGAGAACATTGACAGTATTGCTGCCTTTCTCCATGGGCTTATTCCGGAGGCCAGGATTGGGGTAGCCCACGGGCAGATGAGGGAGGGTTTATTGGAAGATGTGATGATAAAATTTATTTCAGGTGATTATAATATGCTGGTATGCTCTGCGATTATTGAGTCCGGTTTGGATATTCCATCAGCCAATACTATCATTATAAACAGGGCAGATATGTTCGGGCTTGCAGACCTGTATCAGCTAAGGGGACGGGTTGGGAGGTCAGGTCATCAGGCCTATGCATATTTTATAATCCCGGGTGAGGAGTCTCTTACAGAGGATGCGAAAAAGAGGATAAAGGCCATACAGGAACTTTCAGAATTAGGGGCTGGTTTCAAGCTTGCATTAAAAGACCTTGAAATAAGGGGCTCGGGAAACCTGCTTGGAAAGCAGCAGTCCGGGCATATCTCGGCTGTTGGTTTTGAGATGTATAGTCAGATGCTTGAAGAGGCTGTAAAAAGAGTGAAGGGAGAAAAAGTAGAAGAAGAGATTAACCCTGCCCTGAATCTTCGTATCTCTGCCTTTATACCGGAGGAATTTATAGAAGACTCTTCTCAAAGGCTTTCCTTCTATAAGAGACTTGCCTCTGTAAAAGAAGATGGTACATTAACTTCTCTCAGGGAAGAGATGACTGACAGATATGGCCGCTTGCCGGGAGAAGTAGAAAATCTGTTTCAGGTGATAGAGGTAAAGTTGCTTGCCCGTTCAAACAAAGTATTAAAGATAGAGTGTGGCACAGAAGGAATCTTCTTCACTATTGATTCTAAGGCTAAAATTAAGGGGGATATCCTTTCTACGCTTACAACCACATATCCCGGCCGGATTCGTTTTGTCTCTGACTACACCTTTCTTCTATTGACATCATCTAATGATCCTCTTTATATCTTTCAGGAAACAATAAACTGCTTGAAAGTTATAGGGGGTTGTGTTTAAATCTTCATGGAAAATGATAAATCTTAATAAAGGAGCTAAAATGAAAAAGATTTTTATCGTAGGGTTGTCCTTTTTCTGTTTGACTATGGTGTCTGCTTCTTGTAAGGAAAAGGGCGGGGTAAAAATGGGCAGCAAGAATAGTGAACCTGTATTGGCAAAGATAAACAATAAAGAAATTACACTTACTGAATTCAATGACAGACTTAAAGAGGTTCCCCAATTAGCTCAAAAAGAATCTCTGAGTTTAGAGACTAAAAAGGGATTGCTTGACAACCTTGTTGTAAGGGAACTTTTATACCAGGATGCCCTCAAGACCGGTATAGACAAAGAAAAAGACACAGCCTTTTTAGTTGAAGAAATGAAGATGCGGGTGGTTGTTGACAGGTATTTTAAAAAAGAGATTGATGACAAGGTTAAAGTAACAGAGGATGATGTAAAAACTTTCTATAAAGAACACCCGGAAGAGGCAAAAACACCTGATGAAGTAAGGGCAAGTCATATACTACTCAAAACAAAAGAAGAAGCTGAGATGATTAAAAAGAAATTAAAAGAGGGTTCGAAGTTTGAAGACCTTGCAAAAAAATACTCTCTTGACCATGGCAGCAAGGAAACAGGGGGTGACCTTGGTCTTTTTTCAAAAGGTATGATGGTGCCTGAATTTGAAGAGGCTGCGTTTAAATTAAAAGTCGGGGAAGTAAGTGATATAGTCCAGACACAATTTGGTTTTCATATAATCAAGATTAAGGAAAGAAAAGAAGGAAAGATAAAGAATTATGATGAGGTAAAAAAGGATTTGGAAAATTCACTGATAAACAAGAAAAGAAAAGATAGATTTGATACCCTTGTGGCAGAACTTAAAGCAAAGGGAAAAATAACTATTAATGAAGATCTTCTAAAGGGTGATGGTACTAAAACTCCGTCAGATGATAAACCGGTTGAAAAATAAATTAAATATTAAATTAATATTTTTATCAGTTGTATCTTTTTGTTTGCTATTAGATATATCTCTTAGTACAGCAGAAGACAGGATAATTGCTATTGTTAATGATGAATTTATTACAGAAAGTGAATTAAAAGATAAAAATGATTTTTCTTATATTAAATTATCATACTTGATTGAAAAGAAACTACAGTTACAGACTGCAAAAAAGAGGGGGATAACTGTTCAACAAGAAGAAATTCCCTCTTTCAAAGAGATTATTTCTGAAGAAGAAAAAAAAGAGGCTGTAGAACAGCTTACAATATTTAAACTTTTAAACAAGGATATAAAGTCCAGGATATCAATAAATGATAAAGAATTAGAAGAATATTATATATTAAATAAAGAACTCTTTATTCTGCCTGAAGAGGTAAGGGTTGGATATGTTTTTATCCCAATTAAAACATCTGATTCTCCGGAAAACATTAATTTATCTAATAAGAAAATAAATAACATATTGTCTGATTTAAAAATAAATACCTCGTTAAAGGATATTTCTACGCGTTATAATGGAAGTATTGATGTTCAGGTCATTGATGATTTAGGAGTAATTAAGAGGGGTGATTTATTAAAAGAGCTTGATATTACTGCCTTTAGCTTAAGAGAAGGAGAAATAAGTGATGTTATTTATACTTCCTCCGGTTTTTATATATTAAAGGTTTTGGAAAAGAAGTCCTTAAAATATAAAACGTTTGAGGATTTAACAGATTTGATTAGAGAGAAGGTATTTCAGGAAAAGAGCGAAAAATTATATAAAGAATGGATATATAATATTAAAACATCTTCTTTTATTGAATTAAGGATTTAGTCTTTTATTATAAAAAATATATATATAAATAAGATATAGTAGTAATAATAAGGGCTGTTATTTTGTTAATATCTCCTTAACATTGTGATTTTAAAGAAAATATTATATAATAAACCTGTTGATAATGTGACCTGTTAGTAATAAAAAGTGATTGCCTTTAAAAGTATAGTCTGATATAGTAGAGTCTCCTCAAGAGTATAACCAGCTTAAAGGCTTAAAAGACTATATAAAACATAGATAACTAATTGAAATTAAAGACATATTTAATATTATCCACAGCTGTGGATAAGTTGTTTGTAAATAATAAAATTAATAGCTAATATTAAAGGGTTTTTGCCTTCTTTATAATTAAAAATGGATATCTGGGAGATCAGCCTCAAGGAGATAGAAAACATACTAACAAGACAGAGCTTTGAAAACTGGTTTCGGTTTACAAAACTGCATTCTTTTAAGGGGAATACCATTGAAATAGGTGTATCAAGCACATTCCTTGGAAACTGGTTAAAAAACCATTTTATTGATGTGATAAAAGGTACCCTGAAAAAGGTGACCGGTATTGATGAGTTAAATATAGATTTTATAGTTTGTGATGATTTAAAACAAGATGTTACAGATGTCCCTCAGAGTGTTTCCTATAAAAGAAAAAAAGACGAGAAGTTAAATCCAAAATATACCTTTAGCTCATTTGTTGTTGGTCCAAGTAATCAGTTTGCACATGCCTCAACAAGGGCAGTAGCAGATTCGCCGGGTAAGTCCTATAACCCGCTATTTATATATAGTGGTGTAGGTTTAGGAAAGACACACCTGTTACATGCTATAGGAAACCACATTATTAGTAGTAATAAACCAAACACAAGGATTTTATATGTTTCTTCAGAACAATTTACAAATGAGGTGATACAGGCAATATTGAATGATAAGACAGTTGAACTAAGGAATAAATATAGAAATAACACAGATGTCCTTTTAATAGACGATATCCAGTTTATTGCCGGAAAGGAAAGGACAGTTGAAGAGTTTTTTCACACATTTAATACACTTTATGAGGCCCATAAACAGATTGTTATAACAAGCGACAGGTTTCCAAAAGATATACAGAATATAGATGAACGTCTTCGGTCAAGATTTTAGTGGGGTCTTTTAGCAGATATACAACCACCGGACCTTGAAACAAGGATAGCAATTATAAAGAAAAAGGCAGCCGGAGAGTTTCCAAACCTGCATTTCCCTGATGATGTTGCCCTCTTTCTTGCTGAAAACATAAAGACAAATGTCAGGGAAATAGAGGGGGCACTGGTCAGACTTGGTGCATTCTCCTCACTTACAGGCCAGGAGTTGACCCTGGAAATGGCAAAAAGGGTGTTCAAGGATCTTATAAGGGACAGGGAAGAAAAAATTACAATAGATAAGGTCCAAAAGGTTGTCTCTACACACTTTAATATAAAAATATCTGACCTTAAATCAAAAAAGAGGACCAAATCCCTGGTTACACCTCGCCAGATAGGAATGTTTTTGAGCAGAGAGTTGCTAAAAATGTCTTTTCCGGAAATAGGGAGACATTTTGGCGGAAAGGACCACTCAACAGTAATTTATGCATGTAATCTTATAGAAAAAAACAAAAGCAAAGATACAAACATGGGTTATCTGCTTGAGGACATTATTAAAAAGATAAAGGAGGGGGGATAATGAAAAAACAATACCCGTATTTAAAATTACAGATTGAAAAAGGCATGCTCCTTTCAGGTCTTCAGGGTGTTCAGGGGGTATTAGACAAGGGGCGTTCTGCCCCTATATTCTCGAGCGTCCTGCTGGAATCTCAAACAACACAATTTTCCTTAACAGCCACAGACCTTGAGATTGGTATTAAGTGTACATATCCCGCTACTGTTCAAGGTGAGGGGGCAATCGCTGTCTCTGGCAGGAAATTCTTTGAAATTGTAAGAGAGCTTCCGGAAGGAAATGTTGACCTGACTGTGGAGGAGGGTAAATTTCTTACTATTATATCCAGAAAAAGCTATTTTAAGATCACCGGTTCTAATAAAGAGGATTTCCCTGTTATCCCCATTGTCAGTGAAGAGAAGATGACATCAATAGATAATGCCATGTATATCGGGATGATCAAAAAGACTTTGTTTGCCATTGCAGAGGCAGAAGCCCGTCATGTTTTAAATGGCGGTTTATTCGAGATAGAGAGAGATAATGAACAGCAAATAAGGCTCAGGATGGTAGGTACGGACGGGAACAGGATGGCGATTTGCGAACGAATAATAGAAGATACAAAAAGGCTTTTAGGAAAAGAAGAGGGATCACACCAGATAATACTTCCCAAAAAGACCCTAGTAGAGTTAAGGCGTCTTATGGATGCCGAAGGTGAAATAAAAATAGGAATAGGGGAGAAACAGATATCGTTTATGGGAAGCGGGGTTTATATTACCTCAAGGATTATAGAGGGGAATTTTCCGAACTATAAGCAGGTAGTTCCACAGAAAGAGGGGCAGGAGGTAAGGGTCAACCGGTCGGATTTTGTAAGCGTTGTAAGGCGTGTTTCAGTAATGTCACGGGAGAAAACGAGGGTAATAATAATAGAATTTTCTTCAGAAGGTGGTGTGGTCAGGGCAAACGACCCTGAGATTGGGGAAGGGAGAGAAGAATTTGAGTTGAAATATAAAGGGGAGCCTATAACAATCGGACTGAACTATCAATACCTGTTAGAAGCCCTTGATTCATTAACTGATAAAGAGGTCATTATTGAATTGCAGTCCGGTTTAAACCCGTGTGTGATTAAACAGGAAAGTGATCCCAACTCCCTTTGCATAGTAATGCCAATGCGGGTCCAGGAGGTTGAGTAATAAACCATGGAAGAACAATATGATGCATCGAAAATAAAGGTATTAGAGGGACTGGAGGGTGTAAGAAAAAGACCCTCTATGTATATAGGAAATACCGGTACAGAGGGACTCCATCACCTCGTATATGAAGTAGTAGACAACAGCGTTGACGAGGCAATGGTAGGGTACTGTGAAAACATCGACGTAATTGTCCATATAGACAATAGTGTTACAGTAATAGATAATGGGAGGGGAATACCAACAGAGATGCACCCAACCCAGAATAGGCCCGCTGCAGAGGTTGTCTTAACAGTCCTTCATTCAGGTGGAAAATTTGATAATGAGTCATATAAAGTATCCGGTGGTCTTCACGGTGTTGGGGTATCGGTAGTGAATGCCTTATCGGAATGGC
Source organism: Nitrospirae bacterium RIFCSPLOW2_12_42_9 (assembly GCA_001805205.1). Lineage (GTDB taxonomy): Bacteria > Nitrospirota > 9FT-COMBO-42-15 > HDB-SIOI813 > HDB-SIOI813 > HDB-SIOI813. The sequence goes on from MHER01000038.1 coordinate 8,616, forward strand.
TGGAGCTTGAGGTAAAGAGGGATGGGAGCGTATATCAGCAGCGTTATGAGAGGGGAAATCCTGTAACGCCATTAACTGTTGTTGGCAAGACAAAAAAACGCGGTACAAAGATCACCTTCAAACCGGACAGAGAGATATTTGAGGTTACAGAGTATAGTTTTGACACGCTTGCCCACCGTCTGCGCGAGCTTGCATTTCTTAACCGGGGGCTTGAGATATCAGTAACAGATGAACGCACATTAAAGTCAAGCCTCTTTAAATACAAAGGTGGTATTGTCCAGTTTGTAGAGCACTTAAATGAGAACAAAAACCCCATTCATTCTCCTGTATTAATATCAGATGAAAAGGAGGGGACTGTACTTGAGGTTGCTATCCAGTATAATGACGGTTACACAGAAAACCTCTTCTCATATGCAAATAATATAAACACAAAGGAGGGGGGTACCCACCTTATAGGATTTAAGACTGCCCTGACGAGGACAATAAATAACTACGCTGTCACTAACAATCTGTTAAAGGGTGAGACCCTGACAGGTGATGATATAAGAGAAGGACTGACATCAGTAATCAGCATTAAACTTGCCAATCCGCAATTTGAGGGACAGACCAAGACAAAGCTTGGTAACAGTGAGATAAAGGGACTTGTTGAAGCCGTAGTCAATGATCGCCTCGGGACCTTCTTTGAAGAAAACCCCTCAATTGTTAAAAAGATTGTTGAGAAGGCATTAAATGCAGCAAGGGCGCGGGAGGCAGCACGAAAGGCAAAGGATCTGATACGGCGCAAAAATGCATTGGATATAGGGAACCTCCCCGGTAAACTTGCTGACTGCTCTGAAAAGGACCCGGCCCAGTGTGAGATATTCCTTGTTGAGGGAGATTCTGCAGGCGGATCTGCCAAGCAGGGCAGGGACAGGCGTAACCAGGCTATTCTGCCGCTCAGAGGAAAGATATTGAATGTTGAGAAGGCCCGTTTTGATAAGATAATATCAAGCGAAGAGATCAGGACCCTCATAACAGCGCTTGGTACAGGGATTGGAGGAGATGACTTTGATTTAACAAAGGCAAGGTATCACAAGGTAATAATAATGACTGATGCGGATGTGGATGGCTCTCATATCAGGACCCTCATCCTTACCTTCTTTTACAGACAGATGACGCAGCTTATAGAGAACAAGTATATTTACATTGCCCAACCCCCTCTCTACAAAGTATCGAGACAAAAATCAGAACAATATATAAAAGACGAGGCAGCTCTGAACAAATATCTGATTAAAATTGCCTCAGAAGAGGTAGAACTCTGGGATACAGAAAAAAGGTCCTTTATTAAAGGGGATAGGCTGGAGAAACTTTTAAGCAAGCTCGTAACATATAAAGGACTTATTGATCAGATATCAAAGAAAGGTAATGACCCTGATGTTATTGCCACCCTGGCACAGGCAAATATTGAGAAAGAGACCCTGAGAGAAAAAAATACCCTGGAAAGTATCATTGAAAGAATAAGCGAGCGGTTTACATCAAGACGGCCGGGGGATTCAATCAATGTGGAAATAACAAGCGATGAAGAACACAAGGCATACAAATTAGAAATAGATATCAGAAGGGGAGGTGTGCAGCAGAACATGATAATAGATGAGGACTTTATTTCCTCCCCTGAATTCAGGGAGATTAAGTCCCTTTCACCGGTAAGAACAGGGCTTGGCGCCCCTCCTTACAAAGTTCGTGCACAGGATAAGGAACATATGGTTGAGTCATCTGCCGGTTTACTCGACTTCATAATGGAGGTTAGTAAGAAGGGACTTAATATACAACGATACAAAGGTCTTGGCGAGATGAACCCGGAGCAGCTCTGGGAGACTACTATGAATCCGGAGACAAGGACACTTCTCCAAGTGACACTTGAGGATAGTATTATTGCAGATGAGATATTCACTATTCTTATGGGAGATCAGGTAGAGCCGAGGAGAAAATTTATTGAAGATCATGCACGGGAAGTGAAAAACCTCGATGTGTAATATGAAGGCTATTTTCATATGAAACAATCATGTTACATGTTAACACAAAGGACAATGAAAATGGGCGTAGACGTAGGGACAGACCTAAAGGTTTGTCCCTACAGCGTGGTGTTCAGGGGGATTGGAGGTAGTTGATTTGGCAATTGCAGGAGAGAGAAGGATACCGGTAAGCATTGAAGAGGAGATGCGCTCTTCCTACCTCGATTATGCCATGAGTGTTATAGTGGGAAGGGCCTTGCCTGACATCAGAGATGGATTAAAGCCTGTGCACAGGCGTATCCTCTATGCCATGTATGAGATGGGGGTGCCATGGAACAGGCCATACAAGAAATCTGCGAGGATAGTGGGAGACGTAATAGGAAAATACCACCCCCACGGTGATGTGGCTGTGTATGATACTGTGGTAAGGCTTGCCCAGGACTTTTCCATGAGGTATCAACTCATAGACGGCCAGGGGAACTTCGGCTCTGTTGATGGTGACCCGCCTGCTGCCATGAGGTATACCGAAATCAGAATGGAAAAGATCGCAAGCGAGATGCTTGCCGATATCGACAAAGAAACAGTAGATTTTGCCCCGACCTATGACGGCTCCATGGTGGAACCGATGGTTCTCCCAACAAGGATCCCAAACCTTCTGATAAATGGTTCATCAGGTATAGCAGTTGGCATGGCAACAAACATACCGCCGCACAATCTCGGAGAGATAATAGAAGGCTGTATTATGTATATAGACAATCCTGAGGTTACAATCGAGGAACTTAAAGGTATTATAAAAGGCCCTGATTTCCCAACTGCGGGTTTCATACATGGCCTGAAAGGTATAAATGAGGCGTATACGACCGGGCGTGGTATTGTACAGATGCGGGCAAGGTCCTTTATTGAGACCCATCCGCGTACAGAGAAGGAGAGCATAATAATTACAGAGATCCCCTATCAGGTAAATAAGGCGAAGTTGATAGAGGATATTGCAGGGCTTGTCAGGGATAAGAAGGTGGAAGGGATTTCAGAGATAAGGGATGAATCAGACCGTGAAGGCATGCGCATAGTAATTGAGATAAAACGCGGTGAGCAGGGGGAAATAATATTGAACCATCTGTATAAGCATACCCAGATGCAGAGCAGTTTCGGTATTATAATGTTAGCCCTTGTTCATAATCAGCCGAGGGTGCTCAATCTCAAAGAGATGATACGGTATTTTGTTGAACACCGGCGTGAGATAGTTGTAAGAAGGAGCCAGTATGAGCTGCGAAAGGCTGAAGAGAGGGCCCACATATTAGAAGGGCTAAAGATCGCCCTGTCACATCTGGATGAAGTTATAAACCTTATAAAGAGTTCAAGGACACCGGAAGAGGCAAGGAATGTCCTGATATCAAGATTCAATTTAACAGAGATACAGGCCCAGGCCATCCTCGATATGAGACTTCAGAGGCTGACAGGCCTCGAGAGGGAAAAACTCGATGAAGAATACCAGCAGCTTATAGAAAGGATTTCATACCTGCACTCAGTCCTGGAGAGTGATGCACTTGTAATGCAGATAATCAAAGATGAACTCCTGGAAATAAAGAATGGATATGGGGATTCCAGGCGAACTGAGATAATTCCTGAAACTAAGGAGATAGCCATAGAAGACCTTATAGTTGAAGAAGATATGGTCATAACCATATCTCACACCGGTTATATCAAAAGAATTCCAGCCACAACTTACAGGAGCCAGCGGAGGGGTGGAAAAGGAAAGACCGGGATGGAGACCAAAGAGGAGGATTTTGTTGAGTATCTCTTTGTCGCATCCACGCATAATAATCTTATTTTCTTTACTGACAGCGGAAAAGTCTATAGCATGAAGGTACACCTGATACCCGAGGCAGGCAGGCTTGCAAAGGGTAAGGCCATTGTGAATCTATTACAGCTCACTAAAGATGAGCGCGTAACTGCAGTACTGCCGGTAGCCGAGTTCAGTGAAGATAGATTTATTATTATGGCAACCATGAAAGGGG
>MHER01000038.1:12664-12779 GCA_001805205.1 Nitrospirae bacterium RIFCSPLOW2_12_42_9
AGGCGGCATTATCGGTATTTTGCTTGATGAGGGAGATAAGTTGACCTCCGTGAGGCTCACCTCCGGCAACCAGGAAGTGTTGTTGAGCACGTACAATGGGATGGCCATACGATTC
>MHER01000038.1:12904-13046 GCA_001805205.1 Nitrospirae bacterium RIFCSPLOW2_12_42_9
CGAGCGTGGCTATGGCAAGCGAACAGACCTTTCCGAATACAGGATGCAGGGTCGCGGAGGAAAGGGGATCCTGACCATCAAGTCTACCTCAAGGAATGGAAAGGCAGTTTCAGCCCTCCAGGTGTCTGACGAGGATGAGATC
>MHER01000039.1 GCA_001805205.1 Nitrospirae bacterium RIFCSPLOW2_12_42_9
GATTTTGCGGCATTAAGGTCTGGAGGCTTAATCTTAAAGATTATAAAAGGATAATTTAAAAAGGCTCTTTTTTTATTAACTCTGCTGTCTTGTATCCACTGATAACAGCGCCTTCAATCGTTGCTGGTATGCCTGTATCTGTCCAGTCACCTGCAAGGAACAGGTTTCTTATTGGTGTCTCCCGGGATGGCCTGAATCTCTCTACACCTGGTTGTGGTGAGAATGTGGCAGCCCTCTCTTTTATTACCTTGCTGTAGAGGAGTCTTGCAGAATCTGCTCCTGGAAAAATCCCTTCAATTTCTTTCATTGACATATCGAGAATATCTTTGCTGCTCCATGAAATGTAATTATGGGCACCACTTATTACAAGAGACAAGAGACCTGCCGGGGCTTTATCCCTGTAAATCAAACCCTTATTAAATACCCACTGGACAGGTGAATTGATTAATGCAAAAAAAATGCAGTCAGTTATCGTCCTGTCAAACAACATGTGAATAGAAATAATTGGTGAAGGCTTTAACTTTTCTGTTACGCCGAAATATTCATAGTGACTTATCATTATATCTTCAGGGATAATCCTTTTAAGAGCAAAATAGGGTACTGCACTAATATAGAAATCTCCCTTTATTATCTCTCCATCCCTCAATCTTATTCCTGAGACATTATCATTTTTTATTATCAATCCGGAGACCAGGGCTGTTTTCTTTATAATTCCTCCATGCTTATTAATATAGTCTTCTGCACTATCAACATACATCCTGCTCAATGGTAAAGCAGGAAGGACTATACGCGATCCCTTGCGGCTTGAAAAAAATGCCTTTCTGAGAACGTTTTTAAAGAGATATGCAGATGCCGAATCAGGACCTTCATTCATTACTGCATAGGACAAGATACCCCAGAAATTATCCCTTGATTCTTTACCCTGGCCGAGTCTATTCAGCCATTCAGTGATTGAGGAGTCCTCTAATGTCCTGTCAGTTTTATTGAGCAATAAGTCCTTTGACACTTTAAGCATCCTGAACCTGTCTGGAAGACTCAAGGCACTAAAGCCTAATATTCCTGAAGCTATATGTAATGGTGCAGGAATATCAGGGCAATCTAAACTGTATACGTCTCCATTCTTATCAAGGAAATCCACACTGAGACTTTCCTGGATATATAAATTGTCAAGGGCGCCAATCGTTTTTAAAAAACGAAATGTATTTTCGTAACACCCCATGAGGATATGCTGGCCATTGTCTAATTCTATATTTCCATGTTTGTCAATAAATGAATATGCCCTTCCGCCAAGGAATCCACGCTGTTCAACTATGGTAACCTGATAACCTGATGAGCAGAGTTCTGCTGCTGCAGTAAGCCCTGCAAAACCGCCGCCTATAATGATTACTTTTTTTTTCACACCCTCCCCCTTCCCCCTCCCATCAAGGGAGGGGGATTTTAAGCCACGAGTGTTTCATGTTCCCAATCTGTTTTTCACCCAGGTTTTTAAGGCGATCAATATCTTCTGTAGCTTTGACAGTTTTGGAGGGTGAGCGAATACATCATAGTTGGCAGATTCTATCTCCTGAAGAAGGCGGCTGTATATTGCACGCATTATTTCCGCTGCAACCATAGCCCTCTGATCTTCCTTCGGGAGTGTTTCAACTGCCCTCTTATAATAACTCCTTGCACGTTCAGCCTCAAACCGCATAAGCTCCACAAATGCCTGGTTATAGGTGGATGACAGAAGGTCTTCCTCTGTGTAACCGAATTTCTTAAGGTCTTCAAGCGGCAGGTATATACGTCCGTTTAGTGTATCGGCCTTAATGTCCCTCATGATATTTGTTAGTTGCAAGGCAATCCCGAGGTCAACGGCATATCCAAGGGTAGTTGCATTGTGGTAACCAAATACCTCTGCACATATCAGCCCCACTATTGAGGCAACCCTGTAGCAATATTTATGCAGTTCATCGAATGTTCCATATCTGTCCTTTGTCAGGTCCATTTCCACACCCTTTATCAACTCAAGGAAATATTTCTGTGGGATTGAGTATTTATCTATGTATGATTTCAGGTCAATGGTAAGGGGGTGTGAAGGTTTTCCCTTATACATGTTGATTATCTCTGTAGTCCACTTAAGGAGTGCCTCTGAGGCTTCGAGCCTGTTCGCAGACTTGTCCACAACATCATCAAGACACCGGCATAGGGCATAGATTGCATAAAGGGCCTTTCGTTTATCAGCAGGGAGTGAGAAAAATGAATAGTAGAAATTGCTGTTACTTTTTTTAGTAATCCTACGGCTTTGCTCAGAAAGATTTGTTTCGTGTTGCACCATCAATGTCTCATAACCAGGGCTTGTGACAGGATCTTTGCTTTATCAAAAATATTTATGACAGGTCTGTTATTAAAGACATCATATCCATTATATTCTATTTTATCCAGGATCTTCATGCCGCCTGACCAGACAGCCTTTAGCTCAAGAGAGAGTCTCTTGCCAACACGGTTGCATAGCGGGAGGCCTTCGTTGAAGAGCCCTCTTGTTAATTCTATTTCATATATTAATAGATTTATGAAGGCGCTGTTTAAGAGGTGAGATCGCAGATCCTTTTCATTATATCCAAACTGTTCCATATCCTCTGCAGGCAGATAAATACGGTCTTTTTCAAGGTCAATGGAAATATCCTGCCAGAAGTTTGTAAGTTGTAAGGCTGTGCATATAAAGTCAGATAACCTGTGGAGTTCATGGTCTTTATAGCCAAAGAGATAGAGTACGATCCTCCCAACTGGATTTGCTGAATAACTGCAGTATGAGAGCAGATCTTTCCGGCTCTTATATCGCTTGTTTATCAGATCAAGTTTGAATGCAGTGATCAGGTCACCGAGTAACTCAACAGGGATTTCAAATTTCCTTATAGTCTCTTTAATGGCAATAAATACAGGGTTCTCCGGATTTTCATAAACGCAGCTCCTGAGCTTCTTTTCCCAGTCTCCGAGTAGTTGAAGTCTTTCTTCTTCCCTGTACCTTTTTTCATCTGCAAAATCATCTGCAATCCGTGCAAATGCGTATATTGCGTGCACATATTTCCTTTTATCCCGTGGTACGATCCATGACCCGACAGGGAAGTTTTCATAATGCTCCAATGCGATTTTACTGCAATAATTGAAGGCTGACTCTATGGAGGGCCCTGTTTTTTCTTTTTTCATAAAATTATACTCCCCTGGTATCAGGACCCCAGATATATTTGTGTATCTGTAGTTGCAGCCTTACATCAAGATTGTCATTAATAATCCACCCGGCCAGGGCCTTTGGATCAAGTCGCCCAAATACAGGCATCACGAGGACATGACAGAGGTTAACGAGGTTATAAGATTCAATTACAGATTTAGCCCATATGTAGTCATTATAATCTGATACTACAAATTTTACTTCATCGTGAGGTTTAAGAGATTTTATGTTGTCCCACATCATATTTTCTGCCATGCCGCTTCCAGGGCATTTAATATCCAATATCCTTATAGTATCAGGATGAACAATAGAGATATCCAGACTGCCATTGGTCTCTAAAAGTACTGTGTATCCAAGCGTAATCAATCGGTCAATAAGCAGAAGGGTTTCATCCTGAGTCAAAGGTTCTCCTCCTGTTATGACTATATCTTTACAGGAGTATTTGTCTGTAATCTTCAGGATATCTTCAATAGAATATTCATTACCTTCGGAATACGCATATGTGGTATCACACCAGGAGCACCTTAGGTTACATCCGGTTGTCCTGATAAAAACTGCAGGTAATCCCTGGTATGTTGTTTCACCCTGTATACTTTTGAATATCTCGTTAATTTTCATAATACGCTATTTTAGCATAAAATGTTGCTAAAACAACACGGTTATCATTTTAATTGTTGTAATTTTTCAACACAAAGATGCAGCATGGATTTTATAATTACTTGATAATATTGATAATTAACTCAGGAACAGATGTGGTATAAGTCTTGCTATTATAAATTTCGATAATATGAGATTTCAAAGGACTATAAAAGAGACCGTTGTATGCACTGGAATTGGACTGCACACAGGGAGATGTGTTTCCCTCCGGTTGTCTCCTGCACCGTCTGACACAGGGATTATTTTTATCAGGGGTGATAAGGATTCAGAGATAAAGGCAACTGTTGAAAATATAGTTGCAACAGATTACTCATCAACATTGGGGTTTAATGGTTCAAGTATCCGGACTGTTGAGCATCTGATGGCTGCAATTGCCGGTCTTAATATTGACAACCTTTATGTTGAGGTTGACTCACAGGAAGTTCCAATAATGGATGGAAGTGCTTATCCATTTGTGGATCTGATAATGAAAAGCGGGATAGTCCAGCAGGACAGGATAAAACAATATATTAAAATCATTAAGACCATCGAGATAATTGAGATGGACAGGTATATCAGGATAGAGCCTTCACCATTTACAGCTATTACATATGTTATGGATTTTGATCACCCTCTGCTGAATAAACAGAAATTTATTTATCATTATTCAATAGAAAACTTTGTGGAGGATATAGCGCCTGCACGTACCTTTGGATTTCTTAAGGATGTGACAAACCTCAAGGAGAAGGGTTTAGGCAGAGGTGGTTCTCTTGAAAATGTGATTATCCTTGATGATAATGATATATTGAATAAAGAAGGATTAAGATATAGTGATGAATTTGTAAGGCATAAGGTACTGGATTTAATTGGAGATATGGCACTTCTTCCCATGTCATTTATAGGACATGTCAAAGCCTGCCGGTCTGGTCACAGACTGAATACGAAACTTGCCGGGTCTATCCTGGAAAACAGGGATAAATGGGTCGAGGCAGGTCAGATAGAGGAAGACATCGCAGTTTAATATTACCCTTCATATTGAGAACACATCTGTAGTAGAATAAAAAAAAAGAGTAATTGAAAATTATGGGGGTCTCTCCTGCATAAAAAGAGACCCCCATTAGATAAGAAAAGACTTAATTTATTTTTTCTTTGTAGTTTTCTTTGCAATACTTTTTTTTGCCGGCTTCTTTGCAGCAGCCTTTTTCTTAGCAGTAGACTTTTTTGCTGGGGCCTTCTTTTTAGTTGTGCCCAATGTCTATCACCTCCTTTCTTCGCTTTGCTCAGTGTGTTTTCGCTTCGCTCAATGCAAGCAATGCCCCTTTGGGGGTCCCAATGCCCTCCCTACCTTTGTGCCTCTGGATCTGTGAGGCAGTAAGTGTTTGGAGCAATCCTCTGAAATCTTTTATCCCTGTTCAATGAAATTGATACAGAAGTTATCGGTGTTTTACTTCTAATTTTTACACCGCCCTCAATGAGGCGCTGGTAGATCTCTTTTGCATGGAGTGCCTTTCCCTCTTCTTTCAGGATGATATAAGTTGCCTGTGGTATGCTTAAACTGGAAAACTTGAATGTGCTGAACAGCAGGTCTTTAGACTCCTCAGATCCTTTAATTAAACCCTTCTCTGCATCTTCTGATTGAGCCTGCTGTGAAATTGCCTTTGCCTTGTTTCTTTCTACCTTGTAGAGGGTGTCTGCTAATTCCAGATATTTCTTGGTAGTCTTGATCTCATCTTCAAGACGGTCACGTTTTTTCTGAAGTTCTGATAGCTTATTTTTATATATGGTTATTCGCTGTTCAAGACCACTTAAGATATCTTCCAATTCTTCCATTAAGGCACCTTCTTGATACATACAATTTTTAATATACATGTAATAAAGAATTTTTGTCAAGCATTTTTATAATATTTTATAATATTTTCTATCGGATGAAAGTATGTATGTATAAAGTATTCATTCATACAAAGAAATATTTTTGTGTTTGGATTCAGCGATTGGCATTATGATCTTGTTGAAATGCTTAATATATAGATGAAAGATTTATTAGATAAGTAGGTGTATGAAGTATATGAGTTAAGAGAAATAAACTGAATACTTACATGTCCTGACAGAGATATTCATTAATACAATTATCGTTAACAGGAAGTTTTTCTACCATAGTAACTCCTGACAGGAAATATTCCCTTCCATGTCGCTTTAAATTTACTTGCTTATTTGCAACCATATTATCGATGGCTAAAAAGATTAGATTGTAGGAAACATCGAGGGTCTGTTCTAAATCACAGAGGCTGATACCTCCGCTTTTTTCCACTATGTCCAATATCTGCCTTGACACTTCATTAATAGGTTTCTTCATAACTGCCTCCTTTCAGTCTGTTTATTAACAATAGTCAATTATTATACAAACGGTATACCAGTGTTAAAACTTTAGAAAAATATTTTTTTATTGTTTATTTTCTCGATAGTTAGAAAAAATACATGATGGATTTGATATTTTCTAACGTGAATTTTACGACAGAAGAATGACGTTTTTCGCCAAAATTGACTCTTTTAAACATATAGAAAATAACGAAAAATACAACGAAAAATGTCTTGACCCCATTAAGATATTTGTCATATAATGAACGAACTTATCATTTTCAGAGGGGCGATTAGCTCAGTGGTAGAGCGCTTCCTTCACACGGAAGAGGTCGCAGGTTCGATACCTGCATCGCCCATCCAATAAAATCAACAAATTACGCTCTCCTTCTCCTCAGCCAATTCCCTGAAATTGTGCAGTTTTTGTGCAGTTGATTTTCCGGTGAGAGTTTTGTCCAGGATATCTACCGCATTGGCTATGTGGGAGGGGGCCAAGTGGGAGTATCTCAAGGTCATTTTGACATCCTCGTGTCCCAAAAGCCTCGATACGGTTGTCAAATCAATCCCTGCCATAACCAGTTGAGATGCGAATGTATGTCTTAGGTCATGGAAGTGGAAATCCTTTATCCCTGCCCTCCTTAGCGCAGAATGGAAAGATCGCTTAACATCCTGATAAGCCTTACCGGTAGCAGGGTCATAAAACACAAAAGGTATATCTAAGCGTCTTGTGAGACTCTGTAAGGTCTCTCTTAGAGTCTGATTAATAGGGATCTCTCTCCTTTCTCCGCTCTTTGTGACATCCAGCAAGATAAAACCATGCCTTAAGTCTACCTGATCCCACTTAAGAGAAAGTATCTCACCCTTACGCATTCCTGTATTGAGCGCTGTTACTACTATTGGTTTTAGATGCTTATCACATGCCTTGATAAGTGCCTGACACTCCTCCTTTGACAGATACCGCAGGCGCTTGTTATTGGCTTTAAGTGGGGAGATCTTCCGTATCT
>MHER01000040.1:0-598 GCA_001805205.1 Nitrospirae bacterium RIFCSPLOW2_12_42_9
CTTCACAAAGTACTTCGCCTTTTTTAACTCGTTGTCCTTTTTTAACAATAGGAGTAAGGTTAATACATGTGTTTTGATTTGTTTTTCTAAAAGTTGCTAATTGATAAGTTTTAACATCACCATCGAAACTAACTAATTTTTCTTCATCCGTTTTATCGTAACGAATAGAAATTTCACTTGCATCAACATATTCCACAACTCCATCAGCTTCAGCATTTACCAATACTCTCGAATCTTCGGCAACTCTGCCTTCTAAGCCTGTACCCACAATTGGAGCTTCAGCTCTCATTAATGGAACAGCTTGACGCATCATGTTCGACCCCATCAATGCACGGTTGGCATCATCATTTTCTAAGAAAGGAATTAATGATGCAGCGATAGATGCAATTTGATTTGGAGCAACATCCATTAAATGGAGGTTTGCTGGTTCGGTTACTGGGAAATCACCTTCTAATCTAGACTTAACTTTATCAGATAAGAAATTTCCTTTGTCATCAATTACCGCATTTGCTTGTGCAATAATTTTTTTCTCTTCTTCTTCAGCACTTAAGTAAATTACGTCAGTATCAAATTGAACTTTACTATTAAGAACTTTACG
>MHER01000040.1:631-6954 GCA_001805205.1 Nitrospirae bacterium RIFCSPLOW2_12_42_9
TTGATGAGCTTGTTGTGGTAGGCTCATCGAACTTTACTCCCTCCGGCCTGACCCATAACACGGAACTGAACTCAGTCTCCCTCGAATCAGAGGCCAAATATGTCAGGGAGAATTGGTTTGAAAAATTCTGGGGCGGGGCTGTTGATTTCAAGGAAGAGCTGGTAAAGCTCCTTGAGGCCTCCAGGTTTGGCACTAAAGAATATACCCCCTATGAGGTCTATATAAAATCCCTCTATGAGCTGCAAAAGGAAGACATCCTGTATGACGAGGAAACCAGGAAAGGGGAAGAACTACGCCCGTCATCACGGGTTAACCTTGCAGAATTCCAGAACGATGCCGTAAGAAGGGTTTTAAGTCGCCTTAAAAAGTACAGGGCCTGTATGGTGGCTGATTCAGTGGGGCTTGGCAAGACGTTTATAGCCAAAAGGGTTATCGAGGAGTTCGGGTTTTATAAAAGACAGAGGTTTCTCATCGTCTGCCCGGCACAGTTGAGGGAGATGTGGGGGAGTGCGGTCAAAGACCTTATCCTCGCCGAAAGCATCCTCTCTCAGGAAGAGCTTGCCTCAAACGATTTTCTGAAAAAGGCCGGACATGCCGTCGGTGGAGACCTTTCCGGTGTGGCACTGATCGTGGTGGACGAAAGCCACAACTTCCGGAACCCTCTTTCCAACCGTTGGGAGAACCTTTTTACCCTGATATCGGATCACATGGCAAGGGAGGGAGAAAGGCCATATATCCTTTTTCTTACAGCGACGCCTATCAATAATACCATCTGGGACCTATTCTGGCAGGTGATGCTCCTGGTACTTGAGAACCGGAAGGCCTTTCTCCGGGAAGGGATAACCGATCTCTTCAAGTTTTTCAAGGATATTGACAAAGAAGGAGAGCCGTCCCTCTTAAATGACCTCATGAATGAGATATCCATCAGACGGAACAGGGAGTATATAAAACAGAACTATCCGGATGCAGAGATCAACGGGCGGAAGATCATTTTTCCCGAAAGGCTTCTTGAAAATATCAATTACCAGCTCGATGGGACATACCAGGGCCTCTACAGGGACATATCGAGGACGATCAGTGAAGAATTGACGATGGCCTATTACAAGATCCTTGAATACCGGAAAGTGGAGAAGCTCTCCAGGGACGAGGAGATGGCGCTGGGGCGGATGGTTGCCTTAGGGGGTATCTTTAGAACTATCCTTTTAAAGAGGCTCGAAAGCAGCGTTGATGCCTTCAGGAAGAGCGTTTCAAGACATGTGGAGTTTCTTAAAAAGCTCAAGGAGTATCTGGAGAGAGGCAAACTCCTCACCAAGAAGACCTTTTATAAATATGTCTCAAATTTGGATGAGGAGAATGAGGAAGAATTCCTGGAAGAGTTGGAGGATATCCATATCGAAGATTACAGGAAAGGGGAACTCTTCGGAGACATAGAAAAGGACATCGCACTCTTTAATGAGATACGTGATAAGGTTACAAGGATAGATGCGGAGGCGGATGCAAAGCTGAAGGGATTGAAGCAAATGCTTATAGAACTTAGCCGGAATGGGCAGGTGGTCATCTTTACCTACTATGCCGACACTCTCGATTATATCCACCAGAACATAACCGGGGACCCGCAGTTTTCAGAGATCAGGATAGAAAAGATATCAGGAAGGATTGCCTCGGCAAAAAGGCGGACCGAGATTGTGAATGACTTTATGGATGGGAAGATAGATGTCCTGATGAGTACGGATGTCCTTTCCGAAGGGATGAACCTGCAGAAGGCCAGGTATCTTATCAATTATGACCTTCACTGGAACCCGACGAGGATGATCCAGCGGGCCGGAAGGATAGACAGGATAGGCTCGCCATTTGAGAAGATCTATGTGTACAACTTTTTCCCTGAAGAAGAGCTGGAAGACCTGCTCAGGCTCGTAGAGATCCTTCAGAACAAGATCAGAAACATTGATAGTTCGATCGGGCTTGATGCCACTGTTCTGGGGGAGGAGGTGAACCCCAAGGTATTCGGGATTATCAGAAGAATACGGGATCAGGACGAGACGGTCTTTGATGAGTTGGAAAGAGAGGTCTTTGGGGGCGGTGAGAGGTTCTATCAACCCCTGATGGAGTACCTGAAGTCAAGACGGCGCAGGAACTGGAGTCTGTCCCTCTCGGGATACACAGCGGGCTTAAGAGGGATATAAAGGGGATCTTCTTTTATTATAAATATGGTGATGATTTTCACTTCTGGTATCTCTGTGACCTGACGACCGGAGAGATGATTAAGAATAAGACAAAGATCCTCGATTACATCGCCTGCCCCCCTGAGGAAGTCAGAGAGATACCCGACTTTTTTGAGCGGGTCTATGAAATAAATAGGGATATACAGCGGGACATCGAGGCCACCTATAAAGAGGCCGAGCAGAAAGAGGCTGTGGATTCCGCTCTTGGCGAGCTGATAGCAGATAGAAGCAAGAAGTTTGTCACCAGCATTATCAGGGAGATGGATATCAGGCTGGATGAGTATCTTTTTGATTTCCCTGAGGATAAGGAAGTGGAAGAGAAATGGGAGGGGATCAAGGAAAAGCTCTTATCCGTTAGCCTTACCAAAAGAAGGCTTCAGCAAGTAAGAGGCATCTGGAGGAATTACAAAAATAACCATAAGGACTGGAAAAGGTTTCTAAAAGACCTGTCAGAATTCCTGGAAGGCAGGCTTTCCCTTGAAAGGGAGGGAATTCCACCCTATGATTCAAATTTGCTCAAACTGATTACAATTGATTTTATTTCATAGTAGATCCTCTACAAAACAGAACTGTCCTGGCGGGCCCCGGTTAAACTTTTTAAGGTTTAAATCCTTTACATTCATTTTTATAAAGGTTATATTTCCCCTGTGACCCGCTTATTTGCAGTAGTTGAAAGGGATCTTCGGAGATTCATAAGGAATCCGCTTGTTGTACTCTCCAGTCTTATTATGCCGCTCCTGTACCTTATAATACTCGGAAGCTCCTTTCAGGGTGCGTTAAAAAACCTCCCGCTCGCAATAGTCAATCTGGACAATGGCCCTTATGCCTCACGTGTAATAAGCCTCCTCCATACCCTCGAGACAGGTCCGGGGACAATCAGGATATATAATGAGAGTGATCAGCTCAGGGCTTTAGAGGGTGTTAAGACAGGAAGATATAAAGGAGCCCTTATACTCCCGCATGATTTCAGCCGGAGTGTTATAAAGGGAAAAGGTGGAGATATAGGTCTTTTTCTCGATAACAGTGATTCAATATCTGCGGAAACATTGAGAAGTGCTATAGCGGCCACTATATCGAGTATTAAGAGAGAATTTATTCCGGTTAGAGAAAGAATTGATGGTGTGATAGTCAGAAATATCGAATTATATAAAAAACTGGATTATGACCAATCACTTTTACCTGGTGTGATAATAATGGCTATCTTTCTCGGTGCCCTTTCCACCGGTGCATTTAATACAGTAATGGATAAATTCTTCGGTATCGATGAGAGCTACCTCCTTACTCCTCTTACAAAGAGGGATATTGTACTGGGACTTGTGATAAGCGGTGTTATTATTACAACCGGAATTGCATGTTCTGTCCTGTTCCTTGGGGCCCTTATCTCGGGAATCCCTCTATGGAACAGTATAACTCTATCAGGATTAATAGCTGTAATCATGATCATTGTCCTCTCTACCGTCGGCCTTCTCGGTATGATGTTTATAATCCTCGGTCGTGCAAACCATCCCCGGATTGTAGGGGTGCTTGGCGGATTTCTGAATGTAATCTTTTTCTTTCCGAGCGGGGCTATATACCCTGTAGAGAGCTTCCCGGGATGGTTGAGGGCATTTGCAAAGATAAACCCTGAAACATATTCAGTTCATGCACTGAAAACAATCCTGTTTAAAGGGGGGAACCTCAGCGGAATAGGATTTGATTTCCTGTTTCTTACTATATTTGCGATAGTTACACTCTTTATTGCCACTTTAATGTACAAGCGGGAGCTGTAATAATGCCTGACAAACGCCTGACATCCATTCTGTCCTCTTCTTCATTATTGCTATTTCTTCCTGTAATAATCCTTAACATGAGCTGCAACCCTTCCATGCAAACATACAAACGCTCCCAGCTCCTCATGGGAACTATTGTTGAGATCACAGTAGCAGCGGACAGGGAAGAAACCACTGATAAGGCTATAACAGCAGCATTCAAAGAGATAAGACGCCTTGAAGAGATAATGAGCACATATATCCCCTCATCCGACATATCCATGGTAAATGCTGCAGCAGGTATTAACCCTGTTAAGGTTCACAGAGACCTTATACTTGCTGTTAAAAAGGCACTCGAATTTGCTGACCTGTCAGGAGGGGCCTTTAATATTAGTATAGGTCCGGCAATAGATTTATGGAATGTTGAAAAACCAGAGAGGATACCTTCTGAGAAAGACCTGGCAGCAATAAGACCATTGACAGACTACAAAAATATTATTATTGACGAAGGAGCAGGGACACTCTTTCTTAAAAAGAGAGGGATGAAGATAAATCTCGGAGGTATTGGTAAGGGTATAGCAGCGGACTATGCATACAATATTTTAAATCAGCATGGGATAAAATCAGGCATCATTGGTGTGGCAGGTGATTTAAAGGCCTTTGGCAAAAGACCTGATGGTAAACTCTGGAACGTGGGGATAACCCATCCAAGAAGGAAAGGAGATATCATAGCAAATGTGCATCTAACGGATATGTCAATATCTACCTCAGGAGATTATGAAAGATATTTCATTAAAGATGGTATCAGATATCACCATATACTTTCCCCTGATACACTCTACCCTTCCCGTGGATTCCAGAGCGTATCTATTATTGCAAAAGACTCTACTATAACAGATGCCCTGTCAACCGCAATCTTTGCAATGGGGCCTGAAAAGGGATTAAAACTCCTTGAAGGACTTACTGATGTGGAAGGAATCGTAGTGCTTGAAGACGGCCGCATAGAAACATCATCCGGTCTTAAAGAAAATAAGATGATTGAAGTCGAAATCTTTAAATAAAAAATAAGCAGGTACCCGAAATGGTCCAATCTTTTTAGACATTTTATTCCTCCCATTATTTATACGCAGGTAGGAGGAATCAGGAGATGTTATCCTTTACAAGGTCAATAAAATCTTTGAGGTCTCCGCTGAAAGAACATACTCTTCCCCCTTTATCATGGATGTGATGGGGTGGATGAGTTAGCTTATGTCCTTTGTAGTCAGTATGATGATAAGGCAGGTTATCGCTCCTGATAATAGGGGTGCCGCTGTTGTCTATGAGATTATAAGAGTATCTGTGAATTTCCAGCTTGTACATCACAAACTCATATTCTTCTCTTAGAAGTAAAGTAAATCCTTCTGCTACGCGGAGGTTTATCTGAAGGTCAGAAGAGACAATGGCAGTTTCAACCAAAGAGGGAAAGCCAAGGTGAAATGTGTCAGAAGGTGAAAAGGCATTTGTGAGGAGAGCGTAGACTGACCAGCATCGGTTAAGAATATGGGTCTCCAGGTGGCTTTCATATGACACTGGTTAGCCCTTTTACAGGAAATTTTGATTGCAGGGTTCTGAAGTAACTCCTGTAACAGATAGCCCAGTTGATAAAGTCAGGACTATCCTCTGCAGGGGTTCCTACAATTAGATTATAAAAAACCTCGGATCTCATATTATATTTTTTCTCATAGCGGTAGAGCTCTTCGGTCAGCTTTGTAAGGACCTTATCAGCAGAAAGCTTACCACGGGTAACTTGCTGGATAAACCCCTTTTTTGTCATGATTTGAGGACTTTTCTTAACCTATTCAGTCTCATACACAGGACTAAGCTTTATTTCTTTGATATGTTCAAAATGCTTTCGATTCCTTGTTAAAAGTGGAAGATTTTTAGCCCACGCTGTCGCTGCTATTATATAATCTACTATTGTTTCCTGTCTTTCTCCATATTTGTCTATAAGAAATGAGTATTTTTTATTGATATCATTATCGATCTTTAGAACCTTTATCTTTGATAGCAGTCCTATTATTTTTTTTCTTTCAGAATCACTGAGTCCTACCGTAGATAGGAGTTCTTTTTTACTGAGAACTGAACAATAGATATCAAAAGTACCTGATCGAAACAAATCTCTTGCAGGTTTTATTCCTTTGAGATAGTCAATGATGATATCTGTATCCACTAAGAGTTTGACTTTTGCCATTCAATAAGCTCTTCAATGAATCTTTTTCCTGATTTAACTCTTTTTGCCTCCCTTATTCTGATCTTTCTGACATATTCAGCGCTGTCTTTTACCTGCATAAAGGTAAGCCCTTCCTTTTTTGCC
>MHER01000041.1 GCA_001805205.1 Nitrospirae bacterium RIFCSPLOW2_12_42_9
ATGCTCTTTTTTAAATGAGGATTTTGATATGGCAATGTTAGACTTTCATCTCCTAAACAAGGAACAGGAGTTAGAACCGAGAGACTTCTTAGAATGGAAGAGTAAAACATTGCACAGAGTAACCACATCACAGGCAGGCAGGTATAAAAGGTGTTTAACGGATGATGAAATCAAAATAATTAATGGTGCGGCCGCTGAGATCTTCGAAATATACAACTATCAATAAATCTGGTTATCATGGAAATTAAAAAGAACATAGATGAATTGGCAATTATGGGAGGTCCTTCATTATTCCCAAACAAACTGCATGTTGGCAGGCCCAATATCGGTGATATTAAGACATTTCATGGAAGAGTAGACAAAATATTTGAGAACGTCTGGTTAACTAACAACGGCCCTTTTGTTAGAGAATTGGAAGATAAAATAGCAAAATTTCTTGGGGTAAAAAACTTTATATCCGTTTCTAACGGGACACTCGGATTGGAGATGGCAGCGAGGGGGCTGAACCTGACAGGTGAGGTTATTGTCCCGTCATTTACTTTTGTTGCCACGCCACACTCATTGAAATGGATGGGTATTAAGCCGGTATTTTGTGATATTGACCCAAATACACATAATATTGATCCACAAAAAGTTGAGTCCTTGATCACTCCGGATACTTCGGCAATTCTGGGTGTGCATGTCTGGGGTCGTCCATGCGATATTGAGATGCTGGAACGAATATCACTGGAGAATAATATTAAACTCTATTTTGATGCAGCACATGCATTTGGATGTAGTTATAAAGACAGAATGCTCGGTAATTATGGCCTTGCAGAGGTCTTTAGTTTCCATGCCACGAAATTCTTTAATACATTCGAAGGGGGCGGTATTGCTACAAATGATGACAACCTTGCTGAAAGGTTCAGACTGATGAGGAATTTTGGATTTGCCGGTTATGACAATGTTATTGGCATCGGAATAAACGCTAAAATGACTGAGGTATGTGCGGCGATGGGACTGACAGGTTTAGAGGGTATTGATGGTTTTATTTCTGTTAATTATCAAAATTATAAATCGTACATGAATGAGCTTCAATCTATAGATGGAATTAAATTCGTAGAATACAATGAGGCTGAAAAAAATAATTATCAATATGTTGTTATAGAAGTAGATGCATCAAAAACGGGTATATCACGGGATGATCTGATTAAAATATTGCATGCAGAGAATGTGTTGGCACGCAGGTATTTTTATCCTGGATGCCATCAGATGAGTCCGTATGAAGACGTGTGCAAGTTTGATAATTCATTATTACAGACGGAGATTATTGCCAACCGTGTAATTAGCCTGCCCACAGGGACCGGCATAACAAGGGATGAGATAAAAAAAGTATGTTCCTTAATAAAATTCTCAATTGAAAATGAAGTGGCTATAAGGACAAAATTGAGAACTTCCGGCAATCAGAATTAAATGGATATAAAAATAAGCGTTGTTATTCCATGCTTTAATGCTGAAAAATTTATTTCCCATTGCCTGGATAGTGTTGTTAACCAGACATATCCTCCTTATGAGGTTATTGTCTGTGACGATGCCTCAAAAGACAGAACGAGGGAGGTAATAAAGGAATATCAAAACAAATATCCCCATTTGCTCAAGCCGATATTCCAGGAAAAGAATGCGGGTTCTGCAATAAATCTCAATACAGGATTAAAAGCAGCCACTGGTAATTGGATAGTAAGAATGGATGGGGATGATTTATGGACAGCAGATAAGTTATATCATGAGGTACAAAAGATTATAGAGAATCCTGATATAGATGTTGTTTATTCGGATGTAATGCTAATATCAGAGGACGGTAAATATTTAAGACCTTTCAGAAGAAAATATGATGGAAGCGAAGGGCATATCCTTGCCGAGATGCTGACTCATGAAATGAGCTTCAGGGATTATCTGTTCAGAAAGGAATTCGTCGATAGAGATGGTTTTTTTGATCCTAATATAAAGATGTTCCGGGACTGGGATCACAAAATACGTCTCTTATCAACCGCAAAAGTGGGATATGTTAATAAAACAACAGTCTGTTACCGAAACCGCACCGGCGGCATGTCAAAGGCCGGTCCAGGTGTCTATCTGGAATCATTGGAATACATATATAAGAAACATGAGAGATTGCTATCGTCTATAGACAGCCCGCTAAAGAAAGAGATATTAAATAGAAAATATTATGACTTCTGGACATTCAACACAAGAATTTTCAGAGATGCATTGCAGTCTAAAAAATGGAAGCTCCTTTTTATTACATTTTATAAAATGTTTAAAATAAAACCACATCAGTCTGTTTCTTTTATATTAAATGTGTTTCGCAAGAAGGCAGTTTCCGTCATGAAGATAAGATATTTCGAACGATGAAAGCCCCTGGATATTGGAAATGACAAAGCCTGTTCCCAAAATCACTATAGTGACGCCCTCATACAATCAGGTGCAATTCCTCGAAAAGACCATTCTCTCTATTCTTGAGCAGAACTATCCTGTCCTTGAATACATTATCATAGATGGTGGTTCGACTGACGGGAGTGTGGATATTATCAGGAAATATGAGAAATATCTCCACTACTGGGTAAGTGAGAAAGATAATGGACAGGCACATGAGATCAATAAAGGGTACTGAAAGTTTGCGGGATGTTTCAGATGGTGATGGTATTGAGTTTCTCGGTCTTGTAGAAGATGAGAAACTTGATGAAAAATTAAGTGTTATTAAAGCATGTCTCTGTTATCAGGAGAAAGGGGCTGGTGCATTAACACGTATCCAGGAGATGTTAATTGCAGGAGTTCCGGTCCTCGCTAATCAGCATGCGGCACGTACTTATTATAATACAAATGGTATCATAGAATTTTCCTGTTTTGAAGAAATGGAACTGGCATTAAGGGATGTTGAAGCCATCGAGGGGGACATTCCAATTCCGGATCCACCTGCGACAGCGCGCCTGCTATCGGCAATTAGAAAGCTGATTGATGGTGAGAAAAGGAAATCAAAAGTATTATGAAGTCATCTAATGGAGAAAACCTTATATTTATCATTTCCCAGCCGAGGGCTGGTTCGACCCTCCTTCAGCTCATGCTTTCGGGGCATCCCGATATAGCGACTACGTCTGAGCCCTGGATAGCCCTTCACCCTGTCTTTTCCCTCATGAAGGAAGGCATAGATACTGTATATAATTCTAAACTTGCAAGGTTGGCGCTTATAGATTTTCTTAAGCAAAGTGGCGTGGATGAGTCTTTTTACAAAAGACAGGTTACATCATTTCTGTTATCTTTGTATAATCGGTCAATTGCTCATCAGAAGAAAAAGATATTTCTCGACAAGACACCTCGATATTACCATATTATCAATGAACTTATAGAGATATTTCCAAATGCAAAGTTTATTATTATTTTCAGAAACCCCCTTGCAGTTCTTAACTCTATTTTAACGTCATGGGTCAAAAATGATATATTACGGCTTTCTGGAAACAGAGATGATTTGATGATTGCACCACAAAAGATGATTGATTTTATAAAGTGTTATCCAGATAAGTCTTATCATGTCAAATATGAAGACCTTGTCATGCAACCGGAGAGTGTTTTGAAAGAAATATGTTCTTATCTCGGCATTCCATATTCCAATCAAATGCTTGATTATGGCAAGAGACGAAATTCAGAATGGAAATTTGGAGATGCTTTTGGCGTTCATAATGCAAGCCGCCCGACATTGAATTCGCTGGACAAATGGAAAAAGGGTTTTACTACTCCTCAGGAACGACTTATTGCCATATCCTATCTAAGGGCGCTTGGCCCGGAATTAATCAAAAAGATGGGGTATAACTATTCAGAGATAGAGTCCTCAATCGATGTCCCCTCAGAAAAAGTAGAGGGTAATTTGATTTCATGGGCTACCATCATGAGTGATATTGGAGGATTCTCAAAGACAAAGGAGGTTCGTAATGTTGTCCATAGAATCCTGTCCGATGGAAGACCGTGGAATCAAAATCAAGGAACCTCTGACATCACGGGTGAGGACGATGAGTTGCGTGAAATGGTCAATCTAGTCGCAAAGAAGTTTATGGATTCCAGGACTGAAGAATTAAAGAAAGAACGCGATTGGATGCTTAATACCCTTAGCTGGAGGCTGACTATGCCGCTGAGGATGATTGGGAAATATTTAAAGTTTTATAAAAATACGTGAGAAATTATGAAGTACCTGTGCAATAAACCCCTGATTTCTATTCATATTCCCAAATGTGGCGGAACAAGTTTTAGCGAAGTGCTTAAAAAGTGGTTTGGGGAAAGACTTTACAAACATTATTTCGATGAGAAAAAAAATATTAGGCCCGGTAGACACGAGTTAAAAAAGGGGATGTTCAGGCGGGTATTTAAAGAAGGTATATGCATACATGGTCATTTTAACAAAGAAAGGCAAATTGGAGTAATGGATTATTATCCTGAGGTGGACCAATTCATTACAATATTGAGAGATCCCTTTGAAATAGCAATATCTAACTATTTTTATGTAAAAAAGATGGGGGAAAATAGTTTCAGGAATGGAAAGCCTTGTCGATTAGATGAACACTATAAGTCAATTAACGAATATATGAAAAACAGAAAGTCATATCTGTTAAATTTTATGCCTTATGAAATGACAATGGATAGTTATAAAGATGTTATAGAAAAATATTTTGTTTACATCGGTATTGTCGAGGATTTGCAGACCTCCATTAATATACTGGCAGAAAGGCTTTCCTTTTCCCCCATTCAGGTAAACAGGCTGAATATATCCGGACGTAGCGAAGCAATATTGAATGATATCAAGGAAGAGTTTATGGAAAATAACAAGCTTGAATATGCTATCTATAATTACGCTTTGAGAACTTATAAAGATTAGAGGGGGATGTGTTTGCTAAAAAGAAAAAATGAAAAAACCAATACTTGTTACAGGCTCCCATCGTTCAGGGACGACATGGGTGGGAAAGATGATTGCTGTTTCCACGGATGTAATCTATATTCATGAACCATTTAATTTGACCCACGATCCAGGCATATGTGGAGCTAAATTTGACTACTGGTTCACATATATTACAGAAGAAAATCAGCCTCAATATTACAGGCATCTTAAGAACACCTTTACATTCCGTTACAATTTGATTGGTAAACTCAGGAAAATAAGGTCTGGCAAGGAACTGAAAAGGGTAGTAAATGAATACAAAAGATTTTATAAGTATCGTTTACATAGAATACGGCCTCTCATTAAAGACCCTATTGCCTTATTTTCCGCTGAATGGCTTGCAAAGACTTTCGATATGGATGTAATAGTCTTAATAAGGCACCCGGCTGCCTTTGCAGGGAGTTTAAAGAGGATAAACTGGACGCATGACTTTTCACACTTTCTGAAACAGCCGCTTCTTATGAGGGATCATTTGTATCCTTTTGAAAAAGAGATTCAAGATTATACTGATAATCAGCATGACATAATCGATCAGGGCATTTTGTTATGGAAACTTATTCATGCAATGATAATCAAATATCAAAACAAGCACAAGGATTGGATTTTTATCCGCCATGAAGACATATCGCGGGATCCCCTTCATCATTTTAAAAATATATTTGACAGAACAGGTCTGGAATTCTCTAAGGATATTCAGAAGGAAGTCCGAACCTATACGGATTCTTCAAATCCAGGTGAAGCACACAGACATGATCATATAAGGCTTGATAGTAAAAGTAATATATACAATTGGAAGAACAGACTCACAGATACAGAGATCAAACGGACCAGAGAGCAGGTTGAATATATATCTAAGGAATTTTATTCGGATAGTGATTGGTAAGGATTTATGCGGTGCAGAACAATCTTTGCCTATAAAGGCAAAGCTATGGTTGGAGAATTCCGGGGAGAATTCCGAATTCCGGGGACATTATACGGAATTATTTTGCGAATTCCGGGGACATTATACGGAATTATTTTGTTGGGTAGAGATAGGATTACTTGGGCGTTGACTTAACTGACAAAATATCATAAAATATTGTCAGTATAGTGACCGTAAATCAATAAATTATGTATATACCTCAAAGGCAATTAGAAAATCTAAAGAAGCTGGTTTCCCCTAACAAGGTAGTGGTTGTCTATGGACCAAGAAGATGTGGAAAGACTACCTTGATAAACCACTATTTGGAAAAGGTTGATGAAGAGAGATATCTTCTTGTAAGCGGCGAAGATATAACGGTCAGAGAATATCTGGGCAGTCAATCGATTATAAAATTAAAAGACTTTGTTGGCAAAAAGAGTTTATTGGTCATAGACGAAGCACAGAAGGTCAAAGAGATAGGATTAAATCTGAAGCTTATCATCGACCATATAAAGAACATAAAGATTATTGCAACTGGCTCATCTTCTTTCGACCTTGCCAGAGATATAGGCGAGCCTCTGACCGGCAGGAAATATACAATAAAACTGTTTCCCCTGGCTCAGTTGGAACTTATGCAGATAGAGCAACGAGTTGAAACAGAGGCAAATCTCGAAACAAGGCTCATATTTGGCTCATATCCAGAAGTAGTTCTCTCCAGTGATAACAGCTTGCGGGAGAGATACCTTAAAGAGATTGTAAGCGCATATCTTTTTAAAGACATTCTGGAGATGGAGGGGGTGAGGCATCCGGATAAGATCGTCCGTCTTCTGCAGCTCCTTGCCTTTCAGATAGGAGGGGAGGTCTCTTTTAATGAACTTGGCGGGCAACTCGGCATCAGCAAAAATACTGTTGAGCGCTATCTGGAGCTTTTGGAAAAGGTTTTTGTCATCTTTAGGCTTTCGGGTTTCAGTAGGAACCTGCGAAAGGAGATTACCAAAAATGCCCGATATTATTTCTACGACACAGGTATCCGGAACGCGCTGATAAACAATTTTAACCCTTTGAATATGCGTGATGACATCGGGATGCTGTGGGAAAACTATATTATTTGTGAAAGGTTGAAGAAGCAGGAATATCTCGGCATATCGGCAAACAACTATTTTTGGAGGACCTACGACCAGAAGGAGATAGACCTTGTTGAAGAGCGGGAAGGCAGACTTTACGGGTGTGAGATTAAGTGGAAGACAGGGAAATTAAGACCGCCAAAGACATGGCTCGAAGGCTATAAAAATGCTAAATACGACGTTATAAACAAGGGAAATTACCTGGGGTTTATAACGTAGAGGATGATGCCTATGATGCCTATTACAGTCACCAGGTTGCCAACAACAGCAACACCTATAACAAGTTTGCTTGTATCATAGCAATATTTAGAGAGGTTGTATATCAAAGGCAACGCTACGGTTGGATGCGTTTTATTTCGGGAATTTGATCGAAGTGGGTATCAGTACTAATAATATGGCGAATGTCATTATTCAGCATGGTTGCAGCGTGAACGGCATCCCGGACGTTGATGGTATATTGTTTCAAAAGGGCTATCGCTTTTGTGATGTCTTCCTGGGAAACGGAGAGGATAGGATCAGTGATATCTTCAAGAAGTTTGCATGCCTGGTGAGCGAGTTCTTTCTTGTCAAGGGAATAGTACCGGTAGAGAATTTCCTGAAACACCTCTGTGTTGGTGCAGACCTGAATCTTAGAGGATCGTATCTTTTCAAGGATTTTCATGCAAGGGGCTTTCAGGGAATGGGAACTTCCGAGGGAATACATGAGGATATTGCTATCGAGAAAATGGAGACTCATTTTTTGCGGCCTGTTTTAAGGCGTGTATATTCTTCTTCCCATGTATCCCAGTTTATTGGTGGTGTTGTGGAGGATTCCTCAGCAAGTTTCAACAGGGAATCCACGGCATCTTTCATCCGTCTTATTTTCTCTTCTGTCAGATATTTTTCTTCCACTGCTTCGCGTACAATGGCGCCGAGTTTTTTATGTTCTTTAGCGGCCAACTCTTCAAGAGTTTTGTATTGCTTTTCTGTAAATAGTACCTGGACTCGCTGTGTGTATTTCATGCCTGAATAGTATCAGAATAATAGTATTGTGTCAATAGTATTTTATAAGCCTCAAAGAGAACTTATCAAATGATACTTGACACATATTCCGTCAATTATTATTATAAATGACGACAGATATGACACCAGTATATCAGGAAAATAAACAACCTTATGTTGAGCGGGCATTGGATCTGAATGCTATGCTTGAAAAGAAATCCTATTTTTTGTTAGGCCCCAGGCAAACCGGTAAGACTTTTCTTATTGGCCACTCACTTAAAGGGGTTCGGGTATATGACCTGCTTGATACAAGCGTGTATCTGGCTCTGAGTCAGAGGCCTGAGCGTTTATCCGAGGAGATCCTTTCAGGTGAGCGCCTTATAGTTATTGATGAAATACAACGGCTTCCAATCCTCCTCAATGAGGTACACAGGCTCATTGAAACCAGGGGCATTCGTTTCTTGCTTACAGGGTCAAGCGCCCGAAAGTTGCGTCGTGGCGGAGTCAATCTTCTCGGTGGAAGGGCGCGGACAAAATATATGCATCCCCTTACATTTCATGAACTTGGCTCAAACTTTGATTTAAATCGTGTAATTGAGCGTGGCGCTATCCCATCCATATATTTCTCTGATGATCCTCAGTCCGATCTTCATGCCTACACAGGGTCATACCTGCAGCAAGAAATAGTTGCCGAAGGCGCTACCCGGAATATACCTGCCTTCAGCCGTTTTCTGAAAGTGGCTGCTCTCTGTAATGCTACCATTGTCAATTTTACAAATGTGGCAAATGATGCGCAGGTGCCCAGGACTACAATATACGAATATTTTGAAATACTGAAGGATACTCTGATTCTCCATGAACTACCCCCATGGAAAAGGTCAATAAAACGAAAGCCCCTTTCTTCCTCTAAATATTATTTTTTTGATACAGGGGTAGCGACGACGCTGCAAGGAAGGCGGCACATACAAAAAGGGACGTCTGAATTTGGAGATGCCTTTGAGACCTATATATATCATGAGCTGATGAGCTACCGGGATTATATATCAGGGGAACCTCTGACCTATTGGCGTTCAACTTCAGGATTCGAAGTTGATTTTATTATTGACGATCACACGGCTGTCGAGGTAAAGGCTAAAGAAAATGTTTCTGTACAGGATTTAAAATCACTTCGCGCCCTTGCAGAAGAAAAGAAACTCAAACGTTACTTATGCGTAAGTCTTGAGGCTCGCACAAGGAAGTTAGAAGGCATCACTGTTTTGCCGGTCAAAGATTTTTTAAAGTCTCTTTGGGAAGGAGAATATGCTTAAATCTCTATTCAATAGACAATTGGAAAAGATGCTTTAAGCGTTAATATGGGGTTAATAACTTTTTCCGTTGTTACACCATCTTTCAATCAAGGAGAATTTATTGAAGAGACTATAAAAAGCGTTCTATCTCAAAAAGGAAAATTTTGTATAGAGTACATTATCATGGATGGAGGGTCAGCGGACAATTCAGTTGACATCATCAAGAAATACGAAAACCTTCTAAAAGAAGGAAAGTGGCCTGTGAAGTGTAAAGGTATAGAGTATAAATGGTTAAGCGAAAGGGATGAAGGACAGGCAGATGCGATTGAGAAAGGATTTGCCTATGCAAAAGGGGATATAGGGGTATGGCTTAACTCTGACGACATCTTTTATTCAGACAATACACTTGAAACTGTTGCAATGTACTTCGAGAAAGAGGATATAAATCTGTTAATAGGCAATGGAATAATTATTGATAAACAGGGGTGTAAGACCGGCAATCATAAAACAGACCGCATAGATTTTAAAGAGCTCGTGTTTCTGGATTATCATATACTTCAGCCTTCTGCATTTCTAAAAATTCAATTTTTGAAGAATAATCCCTTTGATAAAAGATTAAACTATACCTTTGATGCAGATTTCTTTATCCGCCTCATCCTCTCAGGCGTTAAATATAAAAAGGTTTCAGATACGTTTTCATGTTTTAGATTATATCCGGAGACAAAGACCATATCGAGTATGTATAAGCGTGTGAAAGAGTCCATGATAATCGAGAGGAAGGTCACTAATAGCCGGTTGTTGCTATGCGCGAGCTGGATTTATAAATATTTCTCTGTAGTCATAAGAATAAAATATGGAAAATCATATCTTGTAAGATTTCTTTATCCATATATAAACAAATTATTTTACAGGTTAATAGTGGGCACATGGGGTAGGAAGTGAATGAGAAAAGGATCCTTATATTTTATCCTCATAATTTTTATGAGATGAGTGATGGGACGCATCGCAGGTTTTATAATTTACTATCTTATTTCAAGGAGAGGGATTTCAAGATAGATCTTTTGAGTATAAATGGATTTACTAATAACTGGACAGGAGAATACATTAATAGACGTGACTTATTTGATTGCATAACTGTTTGTAACTGGAGTCCTTCCATTAAAGAACAGTTTAAAAGGGCGCTAAACATAAAGAGGGGCTGTTTACAAGACTTTTCTTTTCCTTCATTACGAAAGAAGTTCAGGAGATTGGCCGAAAGTAAACAGTATTCATTCGTTCTTGTCAGCTATGTTTACTGGGCATCACTTTTAGATGAGATCGAATCAAATATAACAAGTATAATAGACCTTCATGATTTTATTACCTTGAATAATTTTTTACTTTCTGAAAGTAATGATTTCAGACTTGGCCGAATGTTTGAGGATGAAATAAGGGCAATATCGAAATTCGACTACGCTCTTAGTATTTCTGAAGAGGAGACATTGATCCTGAGACCTTTCTGTCCCAGGACGAAATTCATAAATGTGCCTGTTTCCTTCCCTGAAAAGTTTCAGAATGGCAATGGATATATGTTCGATATTCTTTTTGTGGGATCAGGAAATACTTTTAACAGAGAGGGTATTAAATGGTTTATGGATGGTGTCTACCCGATGTTGCCTGTATCTGTAAGAATTGCAGTGGTGGGTAAGATGTGCGAATATGTTGGGAATAAAGAAAATATAACACTTATCCCTTATGCAAATGATCTTGATGAGATATATAAAAAATCGAAGATTATCTGTTGTCCTCTTAAAGGTGGAACCGGGCTAAAAGTAAAGGTAGTGGAGGCAATGTCTTATGGTAAACCTGTAGTAACTACATCATGGGGGTTGACAGGGATAATTCAGAAATCTAACAACGGCTGTCTTCTTGCCGATACCGAAAAAGGGTTCTCAGAAGCAATACTATTGCTGCTTAATGACAGAAATGAGTATAGGAAGAATCAATCCAGGGCACAGGACTTTTTCTGTCAATATTATTCTACAAGCATTGTATATAAGGAACTTGATACAGTTTTTATGGGTTGATAGATGATTTATTCAGAATTAATCAGTGAACCTTTAGAAGATATAAAGATATTATGAAGATTGGGATTTATGCCCTTGGCCTCGATAGTGGCACTGCTGGAGGATTAGAGATCTATTTCAGAAATCTGATCAAGGGTCTGTGGGAGTATAATAATAAAAACGAATATTATATCTTTGTTGGAAATAAAGAGATAAAAAAGGCTGTCCAACCATACACTAACTCACACATTAAATTAATCTACCATTCCAAAATATTCAGGATTATATACTTTGTATTGATTATGATCTCTGCAAAACCGAAGATATTTTTTAAGATCCTTGTTAATGAGATTTCCAGGTTACTCTCTTACAGTTATATATATGATGTTGATATAAGAGAGGTTTATAGTGAAACTTGCCGCATGAAACTAAATTTTCAAAAATATGGCATTGATGCCGTTCATTTTCCCTTTACCACTATCCATCCACATTATTTAAATATCAGTCTGCCCATAATCCTTACTGTTGCCGATATCCAGCAGGAATATTATCCGGAATTTTTTGATAATGAAACAATAAAAATGCGGAGTGTATCCTATAGGCCGAGTGCTGAGCGGGCTGATGTGATTATAGCAATTTCAGAATATACTAAAAAAACACTTATCGAAAAGTATAATATTAAAGCTAAAAAAATTGTCGTTGCTTATCCAGGATGTTCAAAAGACTTTAAGAAGATTGATGATACCGCCCTTTTAAACTCTGTTCGCAGCAAACATGATCTCCTCTCTGAATTTATGCTTTACCCTGCATCGACATGGCCGCATAAAAACCATATTAAACTCCTCGAGGCAATCTCTATTTTAAGATCGAAATATTCATTTGAAAAACCGGTTGTATTGACAGGCGCCTCTCAGAATAACCATAAAAATATCATGGATACCATAGAAAGACTCGATCTGAAGGGACTGATAAAGTTCCTCTCCTTTGTGCCATTCAGTGATCTGCCGGTCATATACAATTTAGCGACTATTATGGTCTTTCCTTCTTTTTTTGAAGGGTTTGGTATACCCCTCGTAGAGGCCATTAATGTGGGTCTGCCGATAGCATGTTCGGATAGGACATCGATTCCGGAGGTTGTAGGAGATGCGGGGATTTATTTTAATCCTGATAGTGCGGAGGATATTGCAGAAAAGATTTATCAGCTCTGGAAGGATGAAGATCTCAGGAGGAGATTAATAAAAAAAGGTCTTGAACGGGCAAAAAGATTTGCGTGGAAGCAGGGAATAGAGATGACCTCAAATGCCTATAAACAGGCTGGTCAGAGACGTATTCAACAAAAGACATAAGGGGAATAAAATTGAAAAAAAGGGCATTGATAACCGGGATAACAGGACAGGATGGCTCTTATCTCGCTGAGTTGTTG
>MHER01000042.1 GCA_001805205.1 Nitrospirae bacterium RIFCSPLOW2_12_42_9
AAAAGAATAATGTCATTTAAACCGGATCAACCATTACAGTCAGGCAAAGAGAATGCGCCGGGAATGCTATTTTCTTTCAATAATCAGTTTACCGCGCTAATGCAGAGGTACTTTGATGAGAGTTGTGTATGAAAATAAGATATATTGCTATTAAAAATTTCAGAGGCATAAAAGAACTAGATTGGAAAGTGACTGGGGATTTTATTTGTTTCATTGGCGCAGGAGATTCAACGAAGTCCACAATATTGGATGCCATAGAGTGTGCGCTTACGCCAAGATGGAACTATGTTTTTGAGGATACGGATTTCTTCAATCTCGATGTGACTCAGCCAATAAGCATCAATGTTACTATTGGGCAGTTGCCAGATGTGTTTGTGAGTGAACAGAAATATGGTCTTTTTCTTAGAGGATGGAATCCACAATCAGATATGCATGACGAGCCGGAAGATGGCGATGAATCAGTTATAACAATATCTCTTCAAGTGGCGAAAGACTTGGAACCAAAATGGCTCATAGTAAATAATCGGCTACAGGACGAGAAAAGAATATCGTCTGCTGATCGGGCTATGATCGGAATTTCCCGTTTAGGTTCATATACAAGCAAACATTTAAGTTGGTCTTCCGGCTCGGTCCTCTCTACAATGACTGGTGAGGAATTAAAGCTAAGCGAGATTATGGCTGAATGTGTAAGGAAAATTCGCAATGAAATAAATGTCCATTCATTGGAAGAAATCGCCAAGGTTGTTGACCAAGTGAAAAAGCTTGGTGAATCCTTTGGGGTCATTCCTAAAAATGAAATAAATGCGCATTTGGATATTAAAAAGTTATCAGTTAAAGAATCAGGAGTGTCCTTGCATGACGGCAATGTGCCTTTGCGATTATCCGGTAGCGGGACGCAACGGCTTATGGGATTAGCACTCCAAATGGGTTTACAAGGTAACGGCGGCATGAGCTTAATAGATGAGATTGAATATGGGCTTGAGCCTCATAGGATCTGTCAGGTCTTATCACTACTAAGAAGCAAAGCAGGCGCTACGGGACAGATATTTTTAACCACGCACTCGTCTTGTGTTTTGCAGAAGTTAAATGTCGATAACCTGAAAATTGTTTTTTCATCGAACGGTATAACGACAATTGAGGATATTACTGATGACTCGGATGGGAGTTTTCAGAAATTGATGCGTAATAATCCATTTGCCTTTCTGTCCAAGAGGGTAATCGTTTGTGAGGGAAAAACAGAAATTGGGTTATTGAGGGGCATAGATAAATATTGGCAGAGCGATGGCAAAAGAGGCATTTGGTCTTATGGGGTAGTGGCAGTTCATGGGGGTGGGGATTCATCTTTCGAAATGGCAAAAAGATTTAATAAACTTAAATATCAAGTTGCTTGGTGGGGTGATAGCGATATCCCATCGACAGCTAATAAAAAGAATGAGCTCCGAGATGTGGGTATTTCAGTAATAGATTGGGCTGATTCGGCAAATTCAGAAGGTAGATTATTTACTGATATACCTTGGCAGGGAGTAGGGGAGCTTGTTAAGCACGCTGTTGAGTTGTACGGCGAGCAGTCCATCGGCAATCAGGTAAAAGGAATGGACGCGAATATTTCAAGCGTTACTACTGAATGGTCGGATTCGCCAGCAATTAGAAAAGCAATAGGCGAAGCGGCTCACAAAAATAATTGGTATAAAGATATTACAAGGAGCGAGATTGTTGGCGATATTGTTTCAAGATACTTAAGCACTATCGCAGATACTGATTTGAGCAAGAAAATATGTCTTATTAGGAAATGGATAGAGACTAATGAACATTGCGAAGCTTCTTCATGAAGCCAACAAGGGGTTTATTGTTGCCCCTGCGGGATGCGGCAAAACACATCTGATTGCAGAAGCGGTAATCAATTATGGCAATGCGCGAGAACTAATTCTTACCCATACACATGCAGGGGTTGATTCGATCAGGCGGAAAATACGTGCTTTAAACCCAGCAAGGCAAAATTATCAGATAGAAACAATAGATGGGTTTATTTTACGCTATGTTTCGCATTTCCCTCACACGAGCGGATGGAGCAGTTTCCTTGATGATGTAGATTGGGCATCTGTCAGAGACTGTGGTATCTGTTTATTCAAAAAAGATTTTATTAAAAGAATCATTGCAGCTACATACAGTGGTTTATACGTGGATGAGTATCAGGATTGTGTTTTAGAGCAACATGCTATAATCTTGGAGTTATCTGCAGTGCTACCAGCCAGAGTCTTGGGAGATCATTTGCAGGGAATATTTAATTTTGGAGAGAACAAAATTATTGACTGGGAAAAAGACGTTAAGAGGAATTTCAGAGAGATTGGTGAATTAAATACTCCTTGGCGTTGGAATAATGCAGGTAATCCCGATTTGGGTAATTGGGTATCCTTATTACGACAGGCAATATTAAACAACAGCGGTATTCGACTGACTGATTTACCAAATAGTGTTAGATGGATTAACACCAATTCTCAAACTGATGTTGTAAAAGAATGTTTTTCTGTTTTATCGAGAATAAATACCACCGAGGGTGTTGTCATCATTGGCTTATCAAATCAACCTCAGCGTACTCACCATATTGCCCGTAAGTTGCGAGGACAGTTTGGGGTTATTGAACCTTTAGAATCAAAAGACCTAAAAAAGATTATTGGGAAATTAACGGATAGTTGTGCCTATAAAAGGGCTATTGCATTATTGGATATAGCCGTGCTTTGTTTCTCCGGCATAAGCAAAACGATTCTGACGCAAGAATACAGCGCTTTGGAGAAAAGACAGCTACCCAATAGACGCAAACAATTGACAATAAGCGACCCATTAAAAGCCTTCATTTGCAACAACAACTTAGAGAGCATGATATCGTTTTTTGATAGTTTTAAGCAATTTCCCAATAGTCACCTTTACAGAAAAGAATTATATTTCGAGATTTCAAAAATATTGAGGGAATCTTCAAGTGCAGGGATTTTATTGAAAGATGCGCTGATAAAGGTTCGGGAGAACACCAGAAGGTGGGGTCGTAGAATACCCAAAAGGGCAATTGCAAGGACGGTTTTGATTAAGGGGCTAGAATTTGATCATGCTATTGTTCTGGATGCAGACTCGTTTGATTCAAAAAACCTGTATGTGGCATTAACAAGAGCCTGCAAAACGATAACAATCATTTCAAAATCGGATACGCTATTGCGAGTAATCCAGACACCACACTTAATTGTTAATGGTAATGACAGGCAATGATACTCTCATGCTTCCCCGAACTTCCTTTCCCTACAGATGTCACCTCTGTGTCATCAGATTTTAAGATTGGCATACAGAATTACACATGGTGTCACTGCAATTATACATGGTGTCCCTATAATTATACAAGGGATGTGATAATGTTTGGAGGCGGAGTTGCGTGCTTATACCTGCTGGTAAAATTCCGCAATGAGCTGTGATGTCAAAATACTCCGGGTCTTCTTATGCCTGATAAACGTGCCATTGCTGTACTCTTCAAATGCGATCCTAAGTTCATCTTCAGTCCTGCTCCTTCGATCGTAGGGTTACTTTTCGCTTTCTCTCTATGGGATTACCCAGAGGCTCTCTTTTTTCAGGGATACCCGGATGTGCCTCCCTTTGCCGAGCGATAACTTCCTGACAACGAAATTTGGCACTTCTATCTTTAGAAACGTATCTCCGCTCCCTGTCTTTAGAAACATAATCTGAGTTGAGCCTTTCCCTATAATTGATGTAATCTCCCCTTCAATGATGTTGTCGTGCACTCTGTAGTCCAGTGGCCTGTCAGGTCTGATGATAATGACCTCTTCAGGTCTGATACAGAAGGAAACATCCTGTCCTGTTTGTAACTCTCCCCCCTCTGTCACAAAGGCCTTTACCAGACCGATATCCTTGTTCAGTATCGTCACCAGAGGGCCATCCAGCCCCACTATAGTCCCGTCAAATATATTCCTCGTGCCGATGAACTTTGCAACACTTCTTGTTCCTGGCCTGTAGAATACCTCTTCCCTTGGACCTGCTTGTTCGATACGCCCGTTATTAATCACTGCAATCTTTTTGCCCAGCATAAAGGCCTCTTCAAGGTCGTGCGTCACGAGTATCGTGGTTATGGGATAGAGGGTATGGATGCGCAGGAGATCCGCCCGAAGTTTCTCCCTCACCTGAAAATCGAGTGCTGAGAAAGGCTCGTCCAGGAGGAGCACCCTCGGCTCTATGGCCAAAGTCCTTGCAAGTGCGCACCTCTGTCTCTGCCCTCCGGAGAGTTCATGGGGATATC
The DNA here is from genome assembly GCA_001805205.1 of Nitrospirae bacterium RIFCSPLOW2_12_42_9. GTDB lineage: Bacteria > Nitrospirota > 9FT-COMBO-42-15 > HDB-SIOI813 > HDB-SIOI813 > HDB-SIOI813. The sequence continues at coordinate 4,292 of MHER01000042.1, forward strand.
TTTTTTCAAGTCCGCTGAGCCGCATTACGGCAATAAGTTCATCAACCTTCTCTTTGATCATAGGACCTTTAAGATGATTGATACCGTAAGCAATATTTCCATATACGGTCATGTGGGGGAAGAGTGCATAATCCTGAAATAGAAATCCGATACGTCTGTTGCGCACGGGCAGGTCAATATGATTTTCCGAGTCATAGACTCTCTCATTACCAATCTCAACAACCCCCTCATCGGGCATTATGATCCCTGAGACCATCTTGAGGATCAGACTCTTCCCTGCCCCCGATGGACCGAAAAGGACAAGAAGCTCTTCATGTACCGAAAGGTTCACGTCTATACTGAACCCGTCAAGGGATTTCTTCAGACTCAGCTTTAGGTTCATTCAAAATCTCCCTTTGGTGAACCTCTCTGCAATGTAGAGCACCAGAAAGGAAAAGAGAGTAATTATACCGACAAGGAGATTGGCCGTATAAGTGTCTCCACTCTGTACCGCATCGTATATGGCGATCGGGAGGGTCTGCGTCCTCCCCGGGATGTTGCCGGCCACCATGAGGGTAGCGCCGAACTCCCCGGTCGCCCGTGCGAAGGCCATCACTACTCCGGCCATGATCCCGCGCCATGCGATTGGGAGCGTGATCGTCCTGAAAATATATAACTCCGTTTTCCCAAGGAGGCGTGCGGCATTCTCAAGGTCATTCCCGACCCCTTCGATGGCTGCCTTTGCCGGTTTTACAAACAACGGCAGGGATGAGACGATTGAGGCCAGAACGGCCCCCTTCCATGTGAACACGATCTGCATCCCGAAGACGTTCTCAAAGAACCTCCCGATGGGACTCCCTGTTCCAAAGGTGCTTAACAGATAGTAACCAAGCACGGTTGGCGGAATCACCAGTGGCTGCATGATCAGGACATCGAGAACAGTCTTCCCGAAAAACTCCTTCTTTGCCAGGACCCAGGCCAGCACAAGGCCTGCCGAGGCCGTAAAGACCGTGGCAACTAAAGAGACCTTGACAGTCAGATATAAAGGAAAAAGGTTCATCTTAATGAGTCATTATAAAACCGTATTTTTTCATGACCTCACTCCCCACAGGCCCCTTGACGTAGCGTATAAAAGACGCTGCTGCCTCGGGATTCTTAGAGGTTTTCACGATCCCCACGGCCTGATCTATCGGGTTATGGAGAGAAGTGTCTATCCTGACATATGTTATCTCCGGCACATTCACCAGGGAGAGTGCCACGATCCCGGCCTGTGCATTGCCGGTCTGGATGAACTGGAGGGTTTGCCTGATGTTCTCCCCATAGACAAGCTTATCCTTCAGTTTATCCCGGAGACCGGCTGACTTCAATGCCTCCATGGCTGCCCTTCCGTATGGGGCATGGTCCGGATTGGCAATCGCCACATTTCTGATCTCCGGTTTTAAAAGGTCCTTCAATTCTCTGACTTCTATTCCGGAGGATTTATTTACGGCAAGGACGACCACACCCAGCGCATATCGCTCCACAGAAGACGAAATGATATGGCCTTTACCGCTCAAATCCTTCAGATACTTCATGTCTGCCGCAAAGAAGATATCAAAAGGAGCCCCCCCGGAGATCTGTTTTGCGAGCATGCCGGTGGAGCCGAATGACAATATGACCTTAATCCCGGTCTCTTTTTCAAACACGGCAGCTATGTCTTTGAATGCAAAGTTAAGGTCTGATGCCGCCGCTGCAGTGATCCTCCTTTCTCCGGCAGAAGCCGCATTCCCCTGCGATAAAAAGTATAGCAGAGCTGCAACGGCCAAAGAAAAGAGGATCGGGACCATGATCGGGAAACTGATTTTATTTTTATACTGACCCAACTTCCTTCTCTAAAAAGCCCTTGAATCTGGCATAAAGGTCCCGAAACGCCGATACCGCCCTCTCCCCTGCGGCGGTCAGTCTTGCACCTCCTCCTCCTTTGCCCCCTGTGGCTGTTTCAATAAGAGGCTCCCTTGCCTGCTTGTTGATAGAATCAACGAGTTCCCATGCATGCCTGTAAGACATATCCATTGATTTTGCAGCCTCTGAGATGGAGCCATATTCCTTTATCCTTTCAAGCAGGATAACCCTTCCATACCCGAGAAATGTCCCTTCCTTTCCCTCGATCCATATCCTCCCCATTAACTCGTACTCATCTCTTTTAACAGAGCTGTCCGCAGGGATTCTTTCTTTCCCGGAGGGTTTTAATTTCGGTCTTGATCCCTTCATGTCCGTAATATACAGAAAGGAATAACCCTTGTCAAGGGATCTTGAACCGGTGTTTCTGAAAATCCACAGTATATATATTTTAATAAAGCGGATGATCGTCATGAATAACCTCTTAAAATCCTACTGTAATCTGAAACTGTATGACGTCCTCAACGTCATGATAAACACCGTATTCTCCTTTTAGATATACCTGAGGGTGCAGCATATAGTTTAGTCCAACTGTAGCAATCCTCTCGTCTTCATGGTACTGGCTGTTGCTATATACATCATATCTGAAATAAGGTGTATAGACCTGGCCTAAACTATAGGCAATTTGTATATAATAACCTCTTGGTTTTGCCTTTGCGAGGCCGGCATGTGCATCAATCGTCCCATCCTGATATTCACCCTCTATTGTGTTTATAACTAACTTGCCGCCGATACCTTTGGCGTGGCATCGTGTATAAGATTATATATCCCAAAAGGGGAGAGAAACTTCCCTGCAGTAATTTTGAGAATATCGCTCTGTGTTATCTGTATGAACGATCGGGTCTTGATATCTCCCACAGTCTCATCACTTGTATGTACAGGACCATGTTCAAGGGTGAGATCTCCTCCTACTCTGATATTACAGGTACGATTATGGTCAGGAAAAGCTTAGAAAGGAAAAAGGATAAGGATTTTTTTACAAGGGAAAGCTGTCAAAATTCTCAGGAATCATTTCACCATGATATAGATTGTGTTATCGTTCTAAGGATGTTAAAATTTCTTATTGAGAAACTTATGGAAGATTCTATGTAGAGGTGTCTGACAAATAACATATACATGTATGGAGGGAGGCAATGGGATATAGGGATGTTGTTAAGGGTAGTTTGATTGTATTGGAGGAGGGGATTAAACTCCCGGAGGGAACGCAAGTGGAGGTAACTCCAGTCAAAGGACTGGAAAAGGTGAGCCCTCTCATAGAGTTGGCGCGATATCTGCATATATCAGGTCTTCCAATTGTTTTCCTTTTAAGAGGGAGTTGAAAATGCATATCGAGCGCAATCCCTGCAGCTTGCTGCAGGGAGCTTCAATTATTCTTCTGTTTTTTTATATTCTGAATGAAAGGAGGTGATTTTATGAAGAAGGTAATAGTCAGTGTAGTAGCATTATTGTTTGTCCTTTCAGTTACAGGACTTTCTTTTGCAGCTGAGGAGAAGAAGGCAGAGCCTGCAAAGAAGGAGAAGACTAATGTCCACCAGATTACCGGTGATGTTACTGCAGTTGATGCTACAGCAAAGACAGTTACAATCAAGGGTAAGGGTAAGGATAAGGATAAGGATGTTACCCTCGGTGCATCAGGTATAAAAGACCTTACGGTTAAAGTCGGTGACAAGGTAACTGCCAGATACACAGAGAAAGAAGGCAAGATGGTTGCCAAGTCGATAAAGGCTGCAAAAGCTAAGCCCAAGAAAGAAGAAGCCAAGCCAGCCGAGCCAGCAAAGAAATAGTTTAGTCAATCGTGTTAGATTCAAAGTTAAAGGGGTGGTCAATTATGACCCCCCCTTTTTGTTTTTATCGTTTCCCAATTTATTATTCAGGGTCCTAATTCCCTACACTGACAGGTTGCGAAAAGTGGCCCATACATTTGTTTGAACTGAGAAACTCCCAATAACCTGTCAAAAGATCAATATACAGCAGGTGTTAATGTTCTTGAAAATGTCTCTGTTCCCTCAGTCACGATCAGATCGATTGTTTTGCCCTGCGTGTATTGTGCGTAGTCAAATTCAACGAAACAGGTGGTTGCCTGGATTTTATCGAGCGTGATGTC
>MHER01000043.1:0-3565 GCA_001805205.1 Nitrospirae bacterium RIFCSPLOW2_12_42_9
ATGTACCTATCAAAGGATTAGCAACCCCATCCCCTCCATAAACAAAACTCTCGCTTACAAGGGAGAAGTTCCCTTCATTGTCTTGAACATTAATATTGTAGTAATAGGTATTCCCAGGGGTCAGGGGAGGACCACCATATGTGGCAGTGGTATCTGTTAACCCATATACCTCCCATATTCTGCCGGTTGAGTAATCATCCACCTCTACACCATAGGTGTAAGGCCCGCTTACCCCTGTCCATGAAAATACAGGAGTACCAATTACAGTCTCTCCATTGGAGGGGGAGAGATTTGAAGCAAAGACATCAACGTAACTGTTTATGGTGTCTGTCTGCTCAATAGTTCCGGTGGTATCAGTTATAGTAAAGGTATATGTAAGGGGAAGAGGAAGAGGAGGATTTCCGAGATATACATTTCCTCCAGGTGTTGTCCATGATGCCCATTCCTGCCGTTTGTTGTCATAGACAAGACTTAATGAGCCGTTTATTCCTGGTCCAGTCACCGCCACAGAGGATGCCTCTTGTCCAGGGTCAGCAACTGCCAATTCCGCATAATATCCACTACCTATAAAGTTCCCTGACCATGCCTTGCTGCGATACAGTTCATAAAACGGGTTGGGAAAGTTATCTGTACCATCAACGAGGGAAATATCTATACCTGATACATCATTTCCACCGCTTATTGTAATAGGAGTTGATGTATCGCACCCTCCATAAATCCCCCACGGGTCTGTAGGCTGAATGCTACAGTCTATTCCGCAGGCCATGATGACAGAGACCATATAGTATGTTCCATCAGGAAGACCGGAAAGGTTATAACTTCCAAGAGCTGGTATCTCCGCATAAGTATATGGCGATGGATTTGGAGGGGAACAGTTAAGTGGTGATGTAAATGCTGCACTATAGATCGTCCCTGTCTGTAAGCCGCTGTATGAGAGAGCGCCGGAAATAGAGGCAGCAATCCCGTTTGTGGCCATAGCCAACACCAAAATTAGACCAACCATTAATCTGAATAACAATCTCTGTCTCATCTCTAATCTCCTAAGGTTTTAATAGTTAAATGCTCATCAACCCACCCCGAATGGGGACAACAATACCCCATTTTATTTGAAAGCAAATTTTGTGCCATAAATATAACTGATTGATTTTAAAGGAGATAATTTTGTTTTTACATATATGCGACAGGCCAATGTTAACTTTTCCGTCACTCTCCGGTTTCTACAGCAGCTCTTTGTTTACATTTATCTTTGCCTGTCCCCGCATTGCAGCAGCATAGGCATTAACAGCCTTCTCCTGTTTCTGGAATTGAAGGAACTTTTTAAGCCTCTGCATCTCTTCTATTGGTCTTTGAACAGACACCTCTTTACTCCCGGTTATGTTAAGAGGGAATGTGTCATTAACCTCTTCATCTGATACAGATACTGAATCCTTTATAATCCTTTTAGCCTTTTCAATGATAATCTCTTTTCTCTGTGCCACTTCAAACCCCTGTGTAGTCAGCCTGTTGGAGGCAAGTAACCTGTCATAGAGGGTACGGTTGAACATACCATCTTTGTGAAAGACCTTCATTTTCATAATATTGTCCCTTAACTCTTCATCGCTTACCCTGATACCAAGCTCACCTGCCTTTTCAATCCATAGTTCCCTCGCAACAAGGTCTTCCATAACCTTGTCCCTTATCTTCATCTTTTCAATCATCTCTGCATTAAACTCGCCTTTATATAATTCCCTGTAATAATCTATAGCCTGATTATAAGCCCTTCTGTATTCCTGCACCTCTATCTCATGTTTGTTTACTGTTATTACAACATTCTGTCCAGGCATCTGTATACCCCACCATCCCATGGTAATGACAAAGGTCAGGGCTATAACACCCATAATAATTTTCAGAACCAGTGGATTATCAACTGCAAGCTCACGTACAATCTTTAACATATAACTCCTCCTTTTAATTCCCCCTCGCCCCCCTTTATTAAAGGGGGGATGGGGAGATTAGATCGTTCTTAAAGTGCTTGCTTAATGCCAGCTCCTGCGCATGGTAATGTGACCCGATATCTTCCCCGTAACTTATCTCTGGCTGCCCGGCCATCTTCTCATATCTTATCTTGAAAAATACCTGGCCGTCTTCAATACGGAAAGGCACATCATGTGGTCGAACCTCAAGTACAGACCTCGTACCTTTTACTTTTCCATGTCCATAACCAAACCCGCTGTCGAAAAAACCGGCATAGTGTGTCCGTAATTCCCCTGAGCCTGCATCAAACTCTATCATCTCTGCTGCAAACTCAAGAGGGACGCGGACCTTTTCCTTTGATGCAAAGATATAAAACTCCTCTGGTTCCAGAATAAGAAAACCCTCTCTGGGTGTGTATATTGGTTCCCAGTAATCAGATGCCAGGTATTCACCGACCTTACTGAGGTCTATTATGGAGCTGTTCTTTTTTGCCTTGAACCCTATTATTCCATTACTTGTTTGCCCCTTTAAATCCACCCTCATATAAAGCCCGTCTTTTATAATGGCAGAATCAGCAGGAACAGCTACGCCGGAATCATCATACAGAAGGGTATGTGTTTTGTATGCATCAATCAGGTCCTTATCCTCGATATGCTGTCTGTCATTGAAGATACGCAACTGATTGAGGCTATGGCCTGTCTTCACCTTTACAGTGAACGACCTTGGAAATACCTCAAGATAGAGCCTGCCGGTGTACCCATGTTCTATCTCATCAAATCTGTACCCCCCGTCTGTTATTACCCTTGTAAATATATCCAGTCTTCCGGTTGAACTCTTCGGGTTTGTCTTACCATTCATTTCAGCCGGCAGATTTAATTCCTCTATTAAAGGAATAAGGTAAACATTCTTCTTTTCAAGGATACCCTTTTCATCAAGATCTATCTCATACATAAACAGCTCGTCAAGCAGCTCATTGACCCTGCGCCTCTGTGGCAGAAAACTGCTCCTGATCCTGTATGCCTTGCTGCCGAGTCTTAGATCAAGACTCGAAGGTTGCAACTGTTTTTCAATAACAGGCTGATAGGATTTTATAATCCCCTTTTCCATCAACTCCTTTAGCCTTTGGACAGGTAAGGTCCCCTTATCTGAGTAATTCATCACACTCTGCCTTTTCACCCTCTGGTTGGGGATATATGTACACCCTGTTCTCATAATTCTTTAAGATCACCTCAGTATCGTTCATACCAATTACAAAATCCGGAGGCAGCATGGGTATCTTACCACCACCACCGGGGAGATCAATAACAAACTTTGGTATTGCCATACCGGATATCCTCCCCTGGAGCCCTCTCATTATATCCAAACCACACTCAACAGGGGTCCGCAAATGCTCAGTTCCCCTTGTTAAATCAGCCTGATAAAGATAATACGGTTTGACCCTTATTGCAAGGAGTCTCTGCATAAGCTCCTTAATAGTCTCAAGGTCATCGTTGACTCCTTTAAGGAGTACGGTCTGGCTCCCGAGCGGTATCCCTGCGTCAGCCAATCTGCTGCAGGCCTCAGCCACCTCAGTAGTTACCTCCCGCGGGTGTATAAAATTTATATTCATATA
>MHER01000043.1:3582-7142 GCA_001805205.1 Nitrospirae bacterium RIFCSPLOW2_12_42_9
TTAACATCTTGCAGAGCTTATGCGTTATGCGCTGCGGGAGGGCCCCCGGCACCCTTGTGCCAATACGGATAATATCCAGATGGGGTATCTCTCTCAATGCCCTTAATATCTCTTCAAGCTCTTTATCCTTAAGGAGGAGAGGGTCTCCCCCTGAAAGTATGACATCCCTGATTTCGCTATGATCCCTGATATAATCAATCCCCATTCGTACTCTCTCTCTTGATATGGGCGCCTTTCCGATAAACCTCTTTCTTGTACAGAATCTGCAATAGACAGGGCACTGGTGTGTAACCATAAGCAGGGCCCTGTCTTCATAACGTTGAACCACAGACGGTACAGGACTATCCCCTTCTTCGTTAAGCGGGTCATCTATTCCTACAGGATCATTAAGTTCTTCTTCATCCGGAATAACCTGTTTATATATAGAGTCATCCTTCTCCATGATAAGAGACCTGAAATAGGGATTTATCCTCACCGGGTATTCAGATATGACCCTTTCAATCTTTTCTGTATCGATATCAAATTCCTCAGATACCTGACGGGCCTTAATCAGGCTTCCCTTTAATATGCTTTGCCAGCGTTCCATATATAATATTATGCTCCTGCCACTGTTATAACTGCATCTTCCATCCCATGTATCAGTTTCTTGTCAAGGGGACATATAGTAGCCATGATACCTCTTAGTCTCACATCTTCTTTATCCAGGGGCCCTTCAACAAAATAATAGGGACATAGACGCACCCTGCCCGGCATCTTATTCATCTCATGCGATGATTCATCCATGTAACTCACTTCAACGTGCCTCCCCCTGTGATATTCCTGGAGTATGCGGGGGTTCTTATTAAAATCCATGAGGGCCTTCTCTATTGTATCTCCCCATACCTTCTGAGATATGTCGTGACCCGCTACAACACCCCTGCTTCCCCATGCAAGCTCTGAAAACCCTGAAGGTTTAATTACAAACTCACGTTCAGCCTGAGTCGTATCTTTAAGATCACTCCATTTAGTTACAGGCATCCCTCCAACTTCAAGCCCGGGGATTACACCGTAAGGAGGCATCTCCCCCGGGTCGAGAATCCATGTAGCCGGAAACAGGTTAGCTAATAGTGTAAAAGTTTCTTCACCCAGTTCATTCAGCCAATATTTTTTCAATCCCGGGTGATGAAATAGTGCATACAGGAGTTTTTCTTCAAGAAATGGCTTAAATGGAGGTGTTACAGCTACCTCTCTCTTTTTTGCACTGTACATAATCAACTCAACCTTAGAAACATTCTTCAGATCAAATAGCTCAAAGAACCTGTAAAGGATATCTATCCTCTGTCTGTCCTCTCCATCATTTAAAAATAACCCGCCTTCTGTGAATATAACATCCTCCGGTCTTATGCACCAGGCCCTGAATCCAGCATCCCTGATTACCTTTGCCATCCACTCCATCTCTGGTTTATAGTCCTTGGATTCCTGGGAGACAACAATAGCAATCACCGGATCACTGTTATGAGCCGCAGACTTTAGCATATTGAGAAACCCTTCTGTCATCCCATCTCTTCCACCTGCAATATCAGACTTTGAAGTAAAACTATAAGCCCTTGCAAGGCTGCCGGTTATACCTATGCCGCCAGGTACAGAGTCTAATTCTGTTGCAACCATACCATCTTCCGTTAATATTATATCAGGTCTTATTACTGCCGGGAGCAGACCCTTCATCCGGTTCATACGGCTGTATTCTATAAGGGCCTGCGGTTTTCCCTGATCTAAATATTCTGAAACCCATGATGGCTGTCTGCCATGAACACTTTCGTAGTAGAGCTTGTTTGAGGCCTTATAGAATTTATGCAGGTATGCGCCAAGGGATTCAATGAAAGTGAGCTCCCTTTCATTTATCCGGAAAGGCTCCGGTGATATCCTCCAGTGGATGTATACCCCATCTTCGATAAGCCTATTCTTTATTTGCAGGCACTGGTCCATAATAGATAATAACATAGCAGAATAAGTTACTTCAATTACCTGACCGGTTTGGAAGAGGCCTGAGCAAGCCTCTTTTGGGAAATATATTCATATGGAATGGCATCTACCTTTGGATTCCTTAAACCAAGGACATATATTGTAAGTGCCCTGGCCTGTTCTGGCGTCAGCCCGAAGTTCGGCATGATTGTAGGGGCAAAGTTTAATTCAGGATTCCCTGGAACAACCTTTTGCGGATTTAAGAAATGCTCATATATCCATTGTCCCATAGTATGCTGGCCTTCTACATGTTCAAAATCATGGATCAGCATAAATGCAAGCTCTGTTTTACTCCCTAACCCTGTTAATTCAGGACCTATGCTGCCCCCTTCACCAATTATCTTGTGGCATCCTCTGCAGCCATATTGGAACGTTAATCCCCTCCCCTCAAAAAAGGTCCTAATACCTTTGAAGGTATCAGCAGTAACAGAATTATCATGAAGGTCAATATGACACTTAACACATGAAGCCTGCACAAACTCCTTTGCGAGGAGCTGCCGGTTTAAGTGATGAACCGCACCATGCGTAGCCTCAACAGTAACAGCCTGACCATCGCCCTGATGACACACAGTGCATCCAAATTTATCAATTGAATGTGTTTTGAGAAAATCTCCAGGGTGTGTGGTAAATGGTTGTGGTTCATTGACAAACATGGGATTTTCTACACCTTTATGACATGTCATGCACCTGTCTGTTGTATTGAGCTGGGGGAGCCAAAGCTGATTTATTCTAAGCGGTTCATTTTTAATATCAGGGCTGTTTAATTTCTCTGCAAGTTTTACATTATAAGTCTTCTGAAAGTGCTTCCATTCATGGTTGGACTCCCGGTAAAATATTACTATCAGGATAATAATCGTAGCAATGACAGATGCGGCAAATATCTTATTCCTCCGCCTCATTACTCTCTTTTCCCACTTTAAATCCATAAAGCCCTTTTTAGTATTACCGCTTATTGTTTCTTTTATAAAGCCTCTCCATAAAACTGGAAAGACCGATAATGGCAAATGTAATAGCACCTGTTACTACTACAAAAAATATCCCTATTCCAAACTTATCCCACATAATCTTTCCTTTATATCTTAAACCATGGTGTTATTACAACATATTTTATAGAAAAGACCAGCCGCAGGCCGATCTTTATCGGTATACCCACCATAATCAGAAACATCCCCATTGTGGTAACATATCTGAGGACGCCAAGTTTTCTGAAAAAGTCTTTAAATATGTATGCAGGGATTATAAGCCCCAATACAAAGTATCCGAGCATAATGAGATCAGATAAGGCCTTTCCGATAAACTCACTAATCCCCAGCCTCCTTGAGAATATAACCGGAAGATCGTTAAGACCTGCAACTACAGGTTTGTGTATATGCCCGTTCTCCCATGGCCAGTACCAGTTCCAGTCAAGCCCTCTGAACCATACTCCTATCACAATAAGCACCATCCACAGCGCCAACCCAAAGGAATAAGAAGAGATAGCAAATCTGCGTTCTGAAAAGGTATAATATCCCTTCCCTTTTGTATTAATATCAAGAAAGGGTATGAGCATAAGACCAATC
>MHER01000044.1 GCA_001805205.1 Nitrospirae bacterium RIFCSPLOW2_12_42_9
ATGTTTATCCTTGCTGTGTTTCCCTTTGGAGGGACTGCAATAGTATGGCTTCCTGCTGCACTCTGGCTGATATATAACGGAAAGGTTGGAAGTGGTATATTCCTGATTGGGTGGGGCGTGCTTGTAATCAGTATGATAGATAATTTCCTGAGACCATATTTCATAAGTAAGAGGCTTGGATTCCATGTAATATTAACCTTTATAGGGATCCTCGGAGGGATGATGGCCTTCGGATTCCTTGGAATATTCTTAGGCCCGTTCCTATTGGCCCTCTCCATGAAGGTGTTTGGACTATATTTAAAAAAGGTAAAGGTATAATAATTTATGGGGCATAAATACACAAACCGGTTAATAAACGAGTTGAGCCCGTATCTCCTTCAGCATGCCCACAACCCTGTGGAGTGGTATCCCTGGTGTGAAGATGCTTTTGAAAAGGCAAGTCATGAGGACAAGCCTGTTCTCCTTAGCATAGGATATTCTGCATGTCACTGGTGCCATGTAATGGAAAGAGAGTCATTTGAGAATGAAGATATTGCCGGAATAATGAACAGACTTTTTATTAATATAAAGGTAGACAGGGAAGAGAGGCCTGATATTGATGATCTCTATCAGCATGCAGTCCAGCTCTTCGGCGGAAATGGCGGCTGGCCTCTTACTGTATTCCTTACACCTGAAAGAGAACCCTTTTTCGGCGGGACTTATTACCCGCCGGAGGCAAGATATGGCAGTAAAGGTTTACCAGATATTCTGCGTGCTGTTTCTGAGGCATATCATGGAAGGAAAAGGGAGATAGAGGCAACAATGAAAGAGCTTAAGAATGTACTTGCCAGGATAACTGACAAAGTACCAACAGGAGAGGAGATAAATATTGCTGATATTGATAATGCATCTTCAAGTATCCTGAGGAATTGTGACCTGTCGCATGGCGGTTTTGGCACAGCACCAAAATTCCCGAATACCACTCAATTGTCTCTTCTTTTAAGATACTATAAGAAGAGCAGTGATCCTATGGCAATAGAGGCCGTTGAGAATACGCTTCGCAACATGGCAGAGGGCGGTATACATGACCAGCTTGGCGGCGGATTTCACCGTTATGCAGTTGATGAAAGATGGCAGATACCACACTTTGAAAAGATGCTCAATGATAATGCCCTTATAATAAGGGTCTATTTTGATGCTTACAGGATTACAAAGGATCAATTTTTCAAAAATATTGCTGAGAAGACACTGAATTATCTGTTCCGTGAGATGTACCATCCTGTCGGAGGATTTTATACTTCACAGGATGCAGACAGCGAAGGTGTAGAGGGAAAGTACTTTGTATGGACAAAGAAAGAGATTGAATCTTTACTTGGAAGAGATGCAGAGATCATCTGTCGTTATTACGGAGTTACTGATGATGGAAACTATGAAGGAAAGAATGTGCTGCATATAGACAGGGAGATAAAGGCATTGGCCCACGAGTTTGAATTATCAGAGAATGATATTGAAAGAATCATTGCGAATGGAAGAGAAAAGCTCATCGCAAAGCGTATGGAGAGGGAGAAGCCGTTCAGAGACACAAAGATTATAACAGGGTGGAATGGGCTTGCAGTCTCTGCACTCATAGATGCATATCAGATATGTGATAAAGATACATATCTTGATAAGGCAAAGGAGACCTTGGATTTTACAAGATCAAATCTATTCAAGGATGATAAACTACTTCATGCGTGGAAGGATGATGCCGGAAAGATAAACGGAGACTTGAGTGACTATGCATTTATTATTGCATCTGCTATTGACATGTTTGAGATCACTTTTGAAGATGAATACCTCTCATGGGCGGAAAGCCTGACAAATTCCTTAATCCAACTTATGTGGGATAATGAGCGAGGTGGTTTTTATAATTCAGCAGTGGATGAAAATGAAAGACTGTTCCACAGAATGAAGACAGGGTCTGATCAGGCGGTCCCATCAGGCAATGCATCAACATTGACAAACCTTATTAAGCTTTCCTTCTACAGGGATAATGAAGATTATCGTTCCATTGCAGAGAAGACGCTGCGCATCTTTTATAAAAAGGCAATTGAGAATCCATTTAATTATGCAGGTCTCATCCTGGCTTCATATCTCTATATCGAAGGCCCCAAGGAGATCACTATTGCAGGGAAAAAGGCAGATGATGAAGTACAGCGATTGCTAAGAAAGATCCGGGGAACTTATATACCTGAAAAGGTTTTATATGTTGCAGATGAGGCCAAAGAAGGCCGGAATCCGCCTGGATTTGCAAGTGCAAAAGGACAAAAAGAGAACAGGATTACCGTCTATATTTGCCAGAACTTCACATGTTCTAAACCCCTTACAGAACTTGAAGAAATTGAGAAACTTATTTAGTTATGTTTTTATGATTTTTATTTTTTCCTCTTGCAATACCTATTACATGTATGGTATAAACTGAACCCGTAGTATTATCCCATCTATGCAACCGCACCAGAGTTTCTAAATAAATTTTTAGAAAACAAAAAAGGAGGAGGAGAATTATGAAGAAGATTATGTGTATGTTAATTTTGTTCACCACTGTATTTCTTATGAGTGTCTCAAGCAGTTATGCCTTTGAGCTGAACGGATTTGCAGATGTTTCATTCACAGCCAGTGTTGATGCGCCCGAAGGATCTCTTGGTGAAGAATCAAAAAATGGCAACTTTGCCTTTGGTACGCTTGACCTCTATCTCGCTCAATCATTGGAAGATATCGACATACTTGTTGAGCTTGTTGTTGAAGAAGGGGCTATTCTGGATCTGGAGCGGCTTACAATAGGATATACATTTGAGGACTCATTGAAAGTTCGTTTTGGCCGGTTCCATACACCAATCGGCGTCTGGAATACGGCATATCACCATGGAACCCAGCTTCAACCAACAATAGCAAGACCGGAGTTTCTGAATTTTGAGGACGATGGTGGAATCCTCCCTGTCCATACTATCGGATTGTATCTTTCAGGCAGGGTCAGGACAGAGGCCGGTGCAATTGAATATGGAGCTATGTATGGAAATGGACCGGCAGTTACAGGTGAAGATGGGAATATTATTTTAACTCCAAATAATATAGGTGATAATAATACGAATAAGGCTGTAGCAGCACATGCCTCAATTGCACCTGAGGCTGTGAAAGGACTAAAGATTGGGGTCTCAGGATATCTTTCAAATGTTCAGACTGATGAAAACGCAATGATTGATTCTGATATAGACAGCGATATAGATGACCCTATTGATCCTGTTGATGTTGATCAGACCATTATCGGTGCAGCAATCTCATACTCCATCGCTGATGTAGGTCTAATGGGAGAGTATTTCTCTATAGCAAATAAAGATAATATAGCAGATGATTCTTTTACCTCCAGCGCCTATTATGCATTATTAACATATTCAATAAAGGATAAATGGATCCCTTATGTGATGTATGAGAACATGACAGCAGATGATGAAGACCCATACTTTCTTACCCTTGGAACATCAGATATAACAAGAGTATCAGGCGGGCTCAGATATAATATTAATTACAGAAGTTCGATCAAGGGAGAGATCAGGTCCAATGATCAGGAAGACATAGTTAAAGATGATACATGGACATGGACTGAATATGCAGTACAGTGGGCGCTTGCATTCTAACTTAATAAGGCATATTTATTAATATGCAGATATAAAATCATGGAGATTTAATATCAAAAGGAGGTAGAATTATGAATAAGCTTAGATGGAGTTTTGTTTTAGGGCTGTTTGTATTACTGATGTATGGTAATGCCCATTCATATGCACGGGAGATCGCGATTATCTCTCATAAGGATTACCCCTCTGGTACTATTACAGCAGCCAAGGTGAAGGAGATATATCTCGGTGAAAAGATCGCAGAGGGTACTGTCAAGATAAAGCCTATGGAACAGAATGATGAATCGATAAAAAAGAGGTTCATAGAGAAGGTAATGGGAAGTTCTGTGGATGCATATAAGGCATATTGGATCAAGAAGTTCTTCCAGGAGGGGATTACACCACCAACTGCAAAGACATCATCATCGGATTTAATCCAGGCAATAACTCAGACCAACGGTGGGATAGGTTATGTATGGTCAGATGATGTAAAAGGAGATGTTAAGGTACTGCTGAAGATTGATGTAGGAAATTAAGGATATATTTCTGTTGGGATATTTGTTAGCTCGTGTACTTTATCTGCAATAAAGTTTAATTCATTTTGAGAGAGTGGGGATACATAATCCTCACGTGGCGGCCTTGCCACTGTATAAATCTGGATGAGCCGGATTTTACCTCCACTCTCTACTATTTCTTTTAGTAGTAAACAGTAATCCTCGATCTCACTTATAGGAAAAGGTGAATTATCAATCCTGAAAAAGCAGCTCTGAATTACAACAGGATGCCTTATTGCAACAGACTTAATGTTCTGAATAATTACCTTTAATGGTATATCACTGCCTGAAACCTTTTTATGGAAGTCTTCACTCCCTGCATCGAGTTTTAGCCAGACCTCGCCATTGTTCTTATAAATGAGGTCAATTGCATCCTGAACCTTTGGGCGGTTGAGGCCCGTGGAATTGGTGATCAACACGAGGGGGAAGTGTCCTCTTTCTTCCCATTCTTCCTTTATCTTTAAAACCTCCTTAACAACCTCGTAGAAACCAGGAAACATAGTCGGCTCGCCATCTCCGGATATGGCAATATCAGAGATATGTCTCAACTCAGGAGGAACTTTGTCAAATGGGGGGATTAAAAATATCTCGCCGGTTTTGATCATCTCAAGGGTCTCTGCTAATTCCCTGCATATTTGACTGATATCCACTGATATTCCGGGTGCAGAACCATTTCTATCCACCTGGCAGTAGATACAGTTGAAGTTACATACCTTATCAGGGTTCAGGTTTATGCCAACAGATATACCCTTTGAACGTCTCGAAAGGACAGGATAAACATACCTGTTCTCTTTAAAAGAACGGCTATGGTTTTGATAGAGCATAATCTGAGAATAACTTGTATTGTTAAGGCATGTCAAGTCTCACCGGACAAAAGGATGGGCAAGCTCATCCTGCATAAGTGATATCTTCCTTCTTACAAAGTCTTCCCGGATCATCTTGATTCCATTCTACATAGGGCTTCTAAAATTAATTTATGCCTCTTTCCAATCATGATTTTTTCAAGATTAAAAAGACCTCTTGCATCGACATAATCACGAAATGCAAAGGATTTTAATTCCAAATATTCCAGCTCATTTCCATAAAGAAGATTACCTCTGGAAGTAACTTCATATCTTAAACACCGATTTTCGCAACGCTTAAGCGTATAAGGTTTTATAAGTAATGACAGTTATTCATGGAAGGGAAAACCCTTTAATTATAAGCAGTTGCAAAAGTTATATTAATTGCAGGAGATTAAATATCTTATATTACGTGGCGGTTAATTGCCAATTAGCAGGATCTATAAACTTGTATCGAATGCTCTTAAAGTTCCTGCTTAGTGCTATAGCAAGTTACTGTATGCCTTATAGATACTGCAAATTAGGTGACAACATTTTTCTTGCCTTCTTTGTATACTTCCGTGACTGTTATGTTTTAAGTTTTATTTACTTGACATTTATACCGTCATACTGTATAAGATACGTACGAATGGCGGATGAAAAATTCTTCCTCTACCCTAAGTTCGACTGGCAGCGTCGCTACGAAGCCTTGCGGGCTTCTTTTGTTGACCGTCTGCCTGCCAAAGTGGTAGCCGATCGTTTCAACTACACTTCGCAATATATCCACCTCCTCCGCCACCAGTTTATCCACGAGAAGATAGATTTCTCTGAGCCAGTTCCGGAGGGAAAGGTGGCACGGCGCATAGTCGACTCCGAAATCCGCAAAAAAATAAGGAACTGGCGGGAACAAAGACTGGCGGCTGGAGAAATCACTGAATTATTGAGCGGGGATGGCATTGAAATATCCGTGCGCACCGTTGAACGGGTACTCCGGGAAGAGGGGTTTCCGAAACTACCACGCCGTACAAGGCTCAAGACCGGACTCACGGTAAAAGGGACCGAGGTACCTGATCACTCAACTGCCATTAGCATCCAGGAATTGGAAGGGAGAACCTTTGATTCTGATTCTGTCGGCATTTTTCTTTTTGCTCCTTTCCTTGCAAAACTGGGTATTGGGGAGATAGTCCAGGCAGCAGGCCTCCCCGGAACAAAGGCTATCCCATCATGGAGTTATTTCCTCTCTTTCCTTGCCCTTAAACTCCTTGGAACTGAACGCTACGCCCATGTCGGTGACTATGCCTTTGACCCGGCTCTGGGGCTGTTTGCCGGACTAAATGTATTGCCGAAATGCACCGCCATGTCGACTTACTCATACTCACTCGATGATATTCATATCTCACGTCTGCAGACGGCGTTTGTCGGCAATGCTTCGAGGATTGGTCTCTATGACGGCAAGTATGTCAATCTCGATTTTCATACTATACCCCACTTTGGTGAAGAATCTGTATTGGAGAAACACTGGGCCGGAGCCAGGAACAAAATAATGAAAGGGGCGTTGACGCTGTTTGCTCAGGACGGTGAATCCAAGTTGATCCTCTATACGGACGCTGATATCAAGCGCAGTGAATCAGATGATCAGGTTTTACAGTTCCTCTCATTCTGGAAACGTATACGCCGCGGTATAAAGCCAACATTGGTCTTTGATTCGAAGTTCACATCCTATATAAAGCTCTCGGAGCTCAATGCGAGCCACGAAGTCAAATTCATTACACTCCGGCGCCGTGGCAAAAATCTCATAGAGGAAGCAGAGCACTTATCACCATGGAAGCGTATCGAGGTTCCTCATGCTAAGAGAAAGTATAAAAATCCTCAGGTCCATGAATCCATGATTACCCTTCGTGGTTATGAAGGGGAAATCCGCCAAGTAGTGCTACGTGGTAATGGGAGAGAGGAGCCTGCATTTCTGATCACCAATGATTTCAATATGCCTGTTGAGCTTGTTGTTAGCAACTACGCCCGCAGATGGCGTGTAGAGAACGGCATAGCCGAGGCCGTCAAGTTCTTTCATCTGAATGCACTATCATCACCCATCCTGGTAAAGGTTCATTTTGATGTGGCAATGACAATGATCGCCGATACGCTATATTCTATGTTTGCAAAGAAGTTACGTGGTTTTGAGGATTGTGATGCCCCTAAATTATACCGCCACTTTGTACGAGGGAAGGGTTCAATCTCTATCAAGAATCAAACAGTCACCGTTACATATCCCCGACGGGCCCATAATCCTATTTTACGTAGTGTGCTATGGGATCACTTGCCAGGTGTATTACCAGGTATGGGAGATACCAATCTACGGTTACGATTTAAATAAGGTGGCTGTCAATTCTTATATTGATATGACGGTTATAGCGTTGCGAAAATCGGTGCTAAATGGATATTACATAATATTCAGTTGTCAAAGAACAAAATGGTACAGACAAAATCAGATATTAACGGTTTGGCTCTATTAAACAATATCCAGCTTTTTCATTCGTCTCTCAAGAGATCTATCTAATTGCTGGCGAACTATTTCACGTTCTTTAGTATCTGAAAGTAGTTCATCAGTATGGGCCTGCACCTGAGTATCACTTAGCACCTCTTTCTGTAATTTTAACCATTTGTTTTCTGGAATTCGTTCCTTAACATGACCGATTTTTGCTTTTCCTCTGTATTCCTTAAAAACTTCTACCCATGCCTGGAGATATTCTTCAAAGCTTTTTTCAAGTCCATTGATGTAGGCGTCAAACAATTCATCTGCTTTATTTTCTCTTTGTACCCTTTCTCTTGTTTTTTCTATGATGCAATGAAAGATTTTCATCTCCCCTGTTATGAAACATTCAAATATTAATTCAATACGCAATTCGTTGTTTTGTTTATTTTGATCCTTTTTATCCACAAAGTATCTCCTCTGATTATCCCTTACATTTGAATAAGGTTACGGATGCACAGAGATGGGAATTTGATTATATAAATTCTAAACTACCTCTTTTTCATAACCTATTATTTTATCTATTAATAAGTCCATCTCTTTTTTGTTAATATAATAACTTCGAATAATAACTCTTTTATCTCCAATCTCAATCCTTTCAAACCTTCCATATACCTCCCATTTGGGATCGCTCATTTCTTTCATATTCCAGAAGCAGGCTAAGGTTGAACTCAGGCGATTTAGACAGAGTAACCTATCCGGATCTATGTATTATTCATTGACCAGGACAATACTCTTCGTTGGTCGATAACGCTCCCTGCCTACATACTGTCTCTGGAAAATAAATAACCAAGAAAAATAATTTGTTCTTACTGCACGACTTATTAAGAGTCCCTTTAGCGCAGTAATACTGTGTATTTCATGACACGACTGGCATTTATGTTCCTTTTCACACATCTGATCTACATAATCCTGAAGATAAGAAGAAAGAGGGCTCTTTTTTATATAAGTAAACATTTTAGTTTTCTTCACAGCGACCTCAATACGCAACACTGTACCCAATATCTACTGAACAGGATAAATTAAAGACGAGAGAATAAGAATTAAAGACGAGAGAATAAGAGTAAACTACCACCGACCTTGTCGGTGGCTTTGATTGGACGGACTTCGTCCTCGTTCACTCCTTCCATAGCCTTAATTGCTCTTCCTGATACTCTTCTTCCTCCTGCCTGCGTATATATTCCCGTATCGTTCGCTCATCCACTCCACTCGTACTCACAAAATATCCCCTCGCCCACATATGCATCCCCCAGTACCTCTTCTGCAACTCCGGAAACCGCTTCATCAGCATACCCGCACTCTTCCCTTTTAATACCTTCATCACCTCTGATGGGGACATCTTGGGTGGCACACTCAAATACAGATGAACATGATCAGATTGAATCGCTCCCTCTATGATTACTATCTCCTTCCAATTGCAAAGTTGCTCTAATATCTTTCTCAACGCCTCTCGAATCTCTCCTTCCAATATCCGAAACCGATACTTCGGAACCCATACAAAATGATACTTACAATCGTATACCACATGGGATGTCTTCCGATATCTCTCCATCAACAACACAATCTATCATATTTCAGGGACCCTTTTCCACCAACCACGTTGGTGGCCAAAATGTGGTGTGGGGCCTCTGCCCCCATACCCCACCACCATCTACGATGGTGGTTTTGACCGATAAATAAATATCACGGCATTCGCAAAAAACTTGAACAGGACACTAAGCTATGCAATACACGGTATCTTGATCCTGGCAACCCCAAAAGTGCGACAAAGAAATTCTATAGCCCTAATATAATCAGAGAGTTTGATAAACATTATAAGAGGAAAAAATCTTAAGAGACCTATATGTTATTTAATCCCAAATTTACAATAACACTAAGGATCAATAAGGCGCTTGTTGAAATAGAGCGCGTGCGCGGATTTCTTGATGCAGTTAAACTCAAGGACGACTGGATTGCCGACATGCAGAAAAAGGCACTTATCCTTGAATCGCATCATTCAACGCATATTGAAGGCACTGCCTTGAGTCTTGAGCAGGCCCAAAACATTCTTGAAGGCAAAAAGATTAAGGGTGTTAATCGTGATGATGAAAAAGAGCTTTTGAATTATAAGAAGGCTATGGATTTCATCACAAAATATCTTGGAAAGGAAGACCCGATTCTTCTGAATAACCAATAGCTGCGGGTACACCCGAATCGGGAACAGGCACCACCATATCAGCTTCGATGGGATGCTCTTTGGCCAACATGCGCCCAAAGCCTTTTCTAATTTCATAAACGTTGCGATCAAAAACAATGCTATCAGGCCTTGCAAAATAAACATATTCGAAGATGCAATGAGCTTTCTTTTTTGCACCATTTAATTGATACGAACTCATTCCTTTTTGATCAAACACCACAATTTCTCCAGGTAAAAGAGCACGTACATACTTGGCTTCAATCAAATCAAGAGCTGAAGTTTCACTGGCTATAATATAGCCATCTGCTTTTTTCCCTAGAACTAAGGGACGAAAACCATGGGGATCACGTACAGCAATCATGCGTGATTCGGTTAAAAAAACAAGACAGTAAGCGCCTTTTAATTGAGGCAAAACATCTTTGAGTCGATCTACTAAATCATCTTTTTTAGAAGCAGCCAGTAAATGCAAAATAACTTCGGTATCCATGGTCGATTGAAAAATAGCCCCATGAGCTTCAAATTCGGCTCGAAGCCTTGCTGCATTGACAATATTTCCGTTATGAGCAACGGAGAGATAACCCCTAGAATAATTAATCGTAAAAGGCTGGCAATTTCTAATGTTGGAATCTCGTGAAGTAGAATATCTTACATGCCCAATAGCATTATTCCCTGGCAAACGACTTAAAACATCCCCCGAAAAAATATCAGCCACATAACCCATACCATTAAAAGTATGAAGCTGCCCCTCATGGGAAGTAACAATCCCCCCCGTTTCTTGCCCTCTGTGCTGAAGAGCATACAAACCAAGATAAGCAAGGGTTGCAGCCTCGGGCTGATTAAAAATACCAATTATTCCACACATAATTAATTTATTTTCTTATCAATTCCTTTTTTAAAAACAGACACTTCAAATCCATTATTATAGTAATTCTTTAAGTCTTGAATGGTACAAGCAATTAAACTTTCTTTTTCGATAGAAATCATTAATTTTTCTTTTATAACAGAACCTAAAATTAAAACATCTATTCCTTTTTGTTTTGTCTCCTCCAACACCTCATCTAAGAACTGAGGCTCTATACTTACAATAATTCGGCTGGCTCCTTCACCAAATAAAAACTCATCCATGCGCGCATTCATACAAATATTTTCTTTTAAAGTAACCTTTGCTCCCAGTTCTTCTTTTCCAAAACAACATTCGGCCAGGGCAATAGCTAACCCTCCATCAGATAAATCATGAGCAGAATTTATCAATCCCCTTTTATCTTGAATGAGTTTTAGAAGCACTTCCCAAAGTTTTTTTTCATAATCCAAATCAAGGGAAGGAAGCGGCCCTATTTCTTTTCCATAAAGAGTAGCTAAATATTCTGAACCAGAAAGAGTGCTTTTTGGAGAACCTAAAAGTAAGATAAGATCCCCTTCTTTTTGAAAAAACTGTTTTAAAACTCTTCCACCCTTGGAGATTAAACCCACAGCTCCAATAGTTGGCGTTGGGAAAATAGAAGAACCATTAGTTTCATTATAAAAACTAACATTTCCACTGACTACCGGCATTGATAAAACCGTACAGGCTTTAGAAATTCCAGCAACAGCTCTTTCAAACTGGGCCATAACCTCTGGGTTTTCTGGATTGCCAAAATTAAGACAATCTGTAACAGCCAAAGGCCTAGCCCCCGAACAAATTAAATTACGCCCACATTCAGCTACTGCATGAGCAGCCCCAATATACGGATCTAAAAAACAATAGCGACTATTCACATCACAAGACATGGCAACAGCTTTTTGAGAATGACGAATTCTCACCACAGCTGCATCTGATCCTGGCTCTACAATGGTCCCCGTCATCACATGGTGATCATATTGACGATAAACCCATTTTTTAGAACATAAATTAGGACTTTGAAGAAGATTGCACAAAGACTGATTAAAATTACGATTGATTGGATGAGTTGCCAAATTAAAAATGGCCGAAGGCTCTGCCAAATGATAAGGACGTGTGTACTTGGGTGCTCCATCGGCAATAGGGGTAGTAGGTAAATCAAAAACTTTTTCTCCTTTAAAAAACCCACGCACACTCCCCGTGTTTGTAACCACCCCAACAACATGAGCATCTAAATCCCATTTAGAAAAAATTTGAGAAACAATATTTTCAGAGCCTTTTTTTACAGTCATCAACATGCGTTCTTGAGATTCTGAAAGCATCATTTCATAAGGAGTCATCCCCTCTTCTCGAAGGGGTATGTTATCTAAATTCAAATCAAGTCCGGTTCCACCACGTCCTGCCATCTCGAAAGAAGAACTAGTAAGTCCTGCTGCCCCCATATCCTGAATACCAATAATGGCATTCTCTTGCATCAACTCAAGACAAGCCTCTAAAAG
>MHER01000045.1 GCA_001805205.1 Nitrospirae bacterium RIFCSPLOW2_12_42_9
TGCCCCTGCATCAGCAGCAGCAATCGCATCTTCCATATTTGTTATTCCACAGATTTTGACTTTTATCATAACCTTTCATAATAGACAGGCCAGGCATTTTTCCTGGCTATCCTGTCCTATCCTCCCTGATTACCAATAAGCTCTTTTATCTTCTCTCCGGGATTTGTTGATGTTACTATCGCCTCACCTACAAGTATTGCATGGACACCTGCATTCATCAGCCTTTTAACATCATCCCCTGTGTCTATGCCGCTTTCACTTATCACAATCTTCCCTTTCGGCATCTCTTTAATGATCCGGAGGGTAGTATTTATATCCACTTTAAATGTTGTCAGATCCCTGTTGTTTATTCCTATTATCCTGGCCTCAGCCTTCAATGCCATTTCAAGCTCTCTCTCATTGTGGATTTCAACTATATTAGACATACCAAGCCCTGCTGAGAGACTGATGAAATCAGATAGGATTGATTGTTCTAATATAGAGGTAATAAGCAGGACGGCATCAGCGCCGATATATCTTGCCTCATATATCTGATATTCATCAATCAGAAAATCCTTTCTCAATACAGGGAGCCTTGTAACACCTTTTACTTTCTTAATATATCTGGGGTCTCCTGAAAAGAATCTCCTTTCAGTAAGGACTGATATTGCAGATGCACCAGCCTCCTCATAGATCTTCGCAAGGTCATCAACCTTAAGGTCTTCCACTAATAAACCCTTGAGCGGGGAACTTTTTTTAATCTCTGCTATCAGCCTTAGAGGTTTGTCATCTGTTGGTGTAACAGAGGCATAAAAATCACGTGGAGGTTCAATATCGCAAAGCCGGCTCTTCATCTCTTTAAGCGGCAATTTAAGCCGTTCTTCTCTAAGTTCCACCTTTTTATTTTCAACTATCTTTGCCAGAAGCCCTTCCATATTCTAATTCGTTGCCCTCTTCAATGCCTCCAATTTTGCCAATGCCTTGCCCGAGTCAATGGATTCCTCTGCCACCCTGATCGCACTATTGAGGTCCGATGCCTTACCACCAACAAAGATACCTGCTGCTGCATTGAGAAGGACTATATCCCTTCTCTGCCCCATCTCTCCTTCCAGTATCTTCTTCAGGATACCGGCATTGTCATCTGCATTTCCACCCTTTATATCTTCAATAGTCCCTGTCTTTATCCCGTAATCCCCTGGCCTGATCTGATAAGTCCTGACCTTCCCTTTACGCCCCTCACTAACTCTTGTCTCCCCGGTTATTGTTATCTCATCCAGCCCATCGCTGCCATGAACAACCATACAATGTGTTGAGCCTAGATTCAACAGGACATGGGCAAGTGTCTCTGTCAGGTGTGCAGAATACACACCGATTATCTGACATGATGCGCCAGCAGGATTTGTCAGGGGCCCGAGTATATTGAACATGGTTCTTATCCCGATCTCCTGTCTGGGCCCTATGGCATAACGCATGGCAGGATGATGGACAGGGGCAAAGAGAAACCCTATTCCTATTTCATTAACACACCTCTCCACCCTTTCCGGTTGTATATCAATATTCACTCCGAGCGCCTTAAGCACATCCGCACTCCCGCACGCGCTTGAGACTGAACGATTCCCATGCTTTGCCACGGTAACACCTGCCCCTGCCACAACAAAGGCAGCGGAAGTCGAGATATTAAACGTATGAGAGCGATCCCCGCCAGTACCACACGTATCGACTATATTATGAGCAGCCACATTAATCCTCGTTGCCTTGCTGCGCATTACCCTTGCAGCACCTGTAATCTCTTCCACTGTCTCACCCTTAATCCTGAGTGCAGTAAGGAATGATGCAATCTGGGCCTGTGTGGCCAGGCCGCTCATAATCTCCTCCATGACAGTCTCAGTCTCAACCCCGGTCAAGTCTGTTTTCTCAACGAGTTTTGTAATCGCTTCTTTAATCATAACTCAATAAAATTCCTCAAAAGATCTTTACCCACAGTTGTCAATATCGACTCCGGATGGAACTGAACCCCCTCGACCTTATATTCCTTATGTCGTATACCCATGATCTCCCCTTCCTCTGTCTCTGCACTTATCTCTAAGACAGAAGGGAGTGTCTCCCTCTTTGCAACAAGGGAATGATAGCGTGTTGCCTCAAATGGGTTGGGCAGTCCCTTAAAGATGGTTTTTCCATCATGATGTATCATCGATGTCTTCCCGTGCATCAGCCGGTAGTTCCTTACTACATCTCCGCCAAATGCCTCAGCAATGGACTGGTGTCCCAGGCAGACGCCCAGAATCGGGGTTTTGCCTGCAAAGTGTTTAATAAGCTCTACAGATATACCGGCCTCTTTAGGTGTACATGGACCGGGTGAGATTACAATTCTATCTGGTGCAAGTTCCTCAATTTCTTTAATACTTATCTTGTCGTTACGGAAAACACGCATATCCTGCCCCAGCTCACCCAGATACTGAACCAGGTTATATGTAAATGAATCATAGTTATCGATTACAAGCAGCATTTGATTAGTTCACTCCGGGATGGATATTTTTCAGCGTCATCTCTTTAGTCTAAACCTCTCTCTGCCATCTCTATAGCCTTTATCATCCCTTTTACCTTATTTGATGTCTCAAGATATTCCTTCTCAGGGTCTGAATCAGCCACAATCCCGGCAGCCGCCTGCACATAGGCCTTATTCCCTTTTATTACAATAGTCCTTATTGTAATGCAGGTATCCATATTCCCCTGAAAACTGAAATATCCGACTGCACCCGCGTAGAGTCCCCTGTTAGATGGTTCAAGCTCTTCAATAATCTCCATGGACCTTATCTTTGGGGCCCCTGTCACAGTCCCGGCAGGAAAACAGGCCTGGAGAAGATCAAACTGATCGTATTTAGGATCAAGCTCGCCAACAACATTTGATACCATATGAACAACATGTGAATATCTCTCCAATACCATCAACTCGTTTACACTGACGCTCCCCATCTTACATACCCTACCTATATCATTACGCCCGAGGTCTACCAGCATAATATGCTCAGCCCGTTCTTTTGGGTCAGAGAGAAGCTCCTCTTCCATCCGTTTATCGTCTTCAAGACTCCTTCCGCGTCTCCGAGTGCCTGCAATAGGCCTCGTCTCCACAAGACTTCCTTCAAGTCTTACAAGCACCTCAGGTGAACTGCCAACTACATAGAGGTCTCCGTATTTGAGATAAAACATATACGGGGATGGGTTCACCCTGCGAAGCGCCCTGTATATATCAAAAGGGCTGGAGCTTGTATCAAGGCTTAATCGTTGTGATACCTGTACCTGGAATATATCTCCGGCAGCAATATACTCTTTTGCACGAAGTACCCTTTGTATAAACTCTTCCCTGGTTGTATTTGATGACCATCTAAGATCCCTTGGCTCGCCGCTCCTGACAAGCTTGCTATGCTTTAACGGCCCCCATAACTCTTCCACAACCTGATCGATCTTATGAATCGCCTTATCATAAACCCCTTTTAAATCTTCATCAGTTATACAGGCATTATATACCACCTTGATTGTGTGAAGGACATTATCAAATATCAAAATGATATCAGGGATGACAAAAAAGAGGTCAGGTATATATGAAAACTCCCCCCGCTTTTTGATAGTCACATCTTCAAAGAATCTGACTGTATCATAAGTTAGATAACCAACTGCTCCTCCGAAGAATCTCGGCAGGTTATCATCAAGGACCGGTTTATATTGAGACATCTCTTCTTTGACAGCAAGCAGGGGGTTTTTATCGGGTTTGTTGGTAACTACACCATCCCTCACCCTGGTGACACCCCTCTGATCTGCCCGGATAATTACCCTTGGATTACTCCCGAGGAAGCTGTATCTGGCCCATTTTTCGCCACCTTCCACACTTTCAAGGAGGAACGAATAATCACCCTTATCTATTTTCATAAAGGCTGAAAGCGGTGTTTCAAGGTCAGCAAATATCTCTTTATAAACAGGGATAAGGTTCCCGTTTTCTGCTTTTTTGCAGAACTTTTCAAAGGTTGGAAGATACATCGTAACCTAAAAAACTAACATATATAGACAGAAATAGTCAAGGAATTTGAATGGGTTGAATGGGTTATGGTTCTCTCGAATGGCAGCGAAAACAATCGAATATGCGAAAGGCAACTATCCCATGACTGAGCATAGGGCAGACTATTATGAGGAGGCCGGGGGTGATAAGGGACATGTTCCCGAACCACCTGTTTCAGCTCCTTGCCATAACAGCTATGGAGCCTCCGCCGCTGTTCGGGACAGAGATGGTGAGGGATGAAAAGGTAAAACTGTTCAGGTCATTAAGACCATTACCGCTAGACAGGATGGATGAACATATTGTTTTAGGGCAATATGGAAGTGGTAAGATTAACAGTGAGCCTGTATCAGGTTACAGGGGAAATAAGGCAGTATCTCCTACATCTGCGACTCCAACATTTGCCGCCATGAAGGTATTTATAGATAACTGGAGATGGAAAGGTGTTCCGTTCTATCTGCGGTCAGGCAAAAGACTTTCCAAAAGAAAGACGGAAATCTCAATACATTTCAAACCGGTGCCGCACATGATGTTTACAGGACTCCTGGAACAACCTATCACTCCGAATACTCTTATCCTGAGGGTACAACCCGATGAGGGGATCAGCCTTATCCTCCAGACAAAACAACCAGGTTCAAAGGTATGCATAAATCCTGTTTCAATGGACTTCTCATATCAGAAGGATATACAGATGGAAGCCTATGAATGGGTATTGCTCGAATGCATGCGCGGTGACCAGATGTTATTTGTACGGGAAGACGGCGTAGAACTTACATGGGCATTGCTCACACCGGTTATAGAAAGGCTTGAGTCAACAATAGAATCGGATAAATTCCTAAATTATGATGCAGGGTCTTCCGGCCCTTCTGAAGCAGAATTATTGATTGAACAGGATGGGGGAACATGGCGGCCTTTGTAATTTTGTACCTCGATAATGCAAGAGACAATAACTCTGATAAATAACTCTGATAAATTGTTTGCAACATTGCAGCAACATATTGTAAAATCAGACAGGATTCAGGCATTTCTTAATCACAAAAGTTTAGTGGCAGGGGGCTGGAATGGACAAGACCAAACTCTGGTACATAAACGCAAATAAGATCTTCTCAGGACTCCCGGAAAAAGACCAGGCAGAGATAGCGTCCAAATTGACCGAGATTAGCGTCAGGAAAAAAGGTTTAATCTACAGCGCCGGGGATACCGCGGGGACTGTCTATATACTGAAGGAAGGCAGGATAAGGATAATACGATACTCTGAGGATGGAAAGGAGCTTACAGTTGATATCCTTGAACCCGGGGACATATTCGGTGAGCTGACTGTGGCAGGTGAGGAAGAGCGGGAGACGGATGCTGTGGCGATGGAAGATTCATATATATGCGCCATTAAGCGGAAAGATTTTGAAGATTTCATCAGTAAGATGCCGTATCTGTCTCTCTCAATAACAAAATGGATAGGCCTGCGGTTAAGGAAAATCGAGAGCCGTTTTAACGATATAATCTTTCAGGATGTGCACACCAGGCTTATTACCATCTTTAAAGATTTGTCGGAAAAGTACGGTGTACCGGTCAGTAATGGAAGAAAAATTGAGATACACCTGTCACATAAGGAGATAGCCAGCCTTATAGGAGCTACAAGGGAAACGGTCACACTTGAATTAAACAACCTTAAAAGAAGCGGCGACATCCTGATGGATGATAAATACGTTATTTTGCCACCAAAGCACCTATGGTGATAGCGACTGCATTACCATTAAAAAAGGTGAACACATCAAAGAGAAGTTGTCTGACTCATCTTTCAATAAGAAATCTACCAGGATGACGAAAGATGGACAAGACATTTATCTATATAGAAAAAGAAAATAAAAATGATCTGAAAGATGCGGGCATTGAAATGAAGAATCCATGCGGGATGAAGTAAAGAGTGTATTCACAGATGTTCCTGATATTAGCGTTTATATTGTCATTGTCGCCGGCTTCTCCCCTTTTTGCGGAAGGGGGAGAAGCCGGCGTGAATGAACACTGGAAAAGGCCGGTAAATACCTGCTCTTCAATGCCTGTAGAAGGACTCTACCCTGAGTTCTGCGCAACGTGTCACAGAGAACAATATGAGAATTGGAGAGAATCACTTCACAGCAAAAGCGTAGGGCCTGGGCTTATTGGCCAGCTAAGCCCGATCGCAGACCCGCAAACAGCGGATTCCTGCTATTACTGCCATGCACCTCTTGCCATACAAAGCGAAGTAATAACCAGCGAAGGTGGTTCAGGCACAAAAGACTATATGCCTAACAAATCCTTTAATGAAAAGTTGAAATCATCGGGTGTAAGCTGTTCCTCATGCCATGTAAGGGACGGAGGTGTTGTTGGTCCAACATCGTCAAATTCAGATGTACAAAGGACAACAGTAAAAGCAGGCCACACTTCAGTCCAAAAAGGTTTTTTTGAAGAGGCTGAGTTCTGCGCAGCGTGCCATCAGCTTGATGAGGGATTTGACTTAAACGGAAAGCTCCTCGTAAATACTTACAACGAGTGGAAGGAAAGTAAGTACGGAAAAACCGGCATCACATGTCAGAACTGCCACATGCCTGGACGAAGGCACCTCTTCAGAGGTATCCATGACCCGGAAATGGTTAAAAGCGGGATTACGTTTGAGATTGAAAGGGCGTCCACAGGGAATCGCGTTGGTGCAAAGCTAAAGATAACAAACTCAGGGGTTGGCCATTACTTCCCCACATATACGACACCACTTGTGGTTATAAAAGGTTTTATGACGGACGCAAAAGGGAATGTATTGAGGGGGACATTGAAAGAGGCTAATGTCGGTAGAAAGGTAACCCTTGATCTTTCAAAGGAGATCTTTGATACGAGAATCCCACCACATAAGAGTTACGAATTCGACTACGCAGTCAAGAGTACGCTTAAGGCTGAGATGCTTGTTTTTGAGGTCAGGGTCTTTCCGGATGAGTTTTACAGCCGTTTTTTTGAAAGCATTGAGTTCTGCGCAGCGTGCCATCAGCTTGATGAGGGATTTGACTTAAACGGAAAGCTCCTCGTAAATACTTACAACGAGTGGAAGGAAAGTAAGTACGGAAAAACCGGCATCACATGTCAGAACTGCCACATGCCTGGACGAAGGCACCTCTTCAGAGGTATCCATGACCCGGAAATGGTTAAAAGCGGGATTACGTTTGAGATTGAAAGGGCGTCCACAGGGAATCGCGTTGGTGCAAAGCTAAAGATAACAAACTCAGGGGTTGGCCATTACTTCCCCACATATACGACACCACTTGTGGTTATAAAAGGTTTTATGACGGACGCAAAAGGGAATGTATTGAGGGGGACATTGAAAGAGGCTAATGTCGGTAGAAAGGTAACCCTTGATCTTTCAAAGGAGATCTTTGATACGAGAATCCCACCACATAAGAGTTACGAATTCGACTACGCAGTCAAGAGTACGCTTAAGGCTGAGATGCTTGTTTTTGAGGTCAGGGTCTTTCCGGATGAGTTTTACAGCCGTTTTTTTGAAAGCATCATCAAGGGCCATGACCCGGCCATGAAAAAGGCAGAACTCAAAGAGGCGTTCAGAAATACATCCGGGTCAGGCTATCTGTTATTTAAAAAAGAGATCCCGATTAACCAGTAAAATGGATAAGGACATGCCTTACGGCCCGCTTTTTTACAGATACAATCATGACGGCTACGGCGAGAAAGAGGACGGCTCACCTTTTGACGGATCCGGCATAGGCAGGCTCTGGCCTCTCCTGTCGGGAGAAAGAGGAATGTATGAAACCATTGCAGGAAACAATGCTGACTCATATATAAGAGCCATGGAAGGCTCAACAAACGAAGGAGGCATATTGCCGGAACAGGTCTGGGATTCAGACGATATTCCTCAAAAAAGACTCTTTAAAGGTAAAGCTACGGGGGCAGCCTCACCCCTTATGTGGGCGCATGCTGAATACATCAAGCTTCTTCGAACGAAGGCAGATTGTGCAGGCTGTGATGTAATCCCTGAGGTCTGCGACAGGTATGTAAATCTGAAGACTACACAGAATATAAGGGTATGGAAGAAGAATAAGCCTGTTCGATTCGCCTCTATCTCATCCAGTCTAAGAATAGTAAGTCTATATCCGGCGGTGATACTTTGGACGGTGGATAACTGGAATACAAATGAAGAAAGACATCTTCATGACACCGGTCTCGGCCTCTACTATACCGATTTTGATCCCGGCATCTTTAAAGAACACGGCAAGCTGATCTTTATATTCCGCTATGAGGATGGGAAATGGGAAGGCGCGGATTTTGAAATAGAAATAGATATGCTATAACTTATCCTCTGCGTAGGGAAAATGCGGAAATAGATATATCTACATCATTCACGTGCATAATCTGGAAAAGCATTACAGGTTGCATTAAAATTGTATAATCTTCCTGAAAACGGTTTTGGCCGATACAGGCATTCAATTACTCATGATAAGAGCTATATAAAATACCCTTGACCCTATACCATGGTATAGGGTATATGCTTTAATCAGCAATCAGGAGACATGCATGGATGAGCAATTCACTATCGGAAGACTTTCCAGCAGGGCCGGGGTCAATTTGCAGACAGTCCGATACTACGAACGGAGGGGGCTGTTATCTCCGGCTGGCAGAAAGGAATCAGGCTACAGGATCTACAGCCTGGATACATTGAAAAGGCTTAAGTTCATCCGCCGGGCAAAGGAACTTGGTTTCACACTTGAGGAGATAAGGGGGCTTCTGGACTTAAGAATTGAACCAGCCCAGTCAAAGGATGCCTGCGATAGGGTCAGGGAGAAGGCTTCAATCAAGCTCAAAACTGTGGAGGAGAAGCTTAAGACCCTTACCTCGGTCAGGAAGGTATTAAAGGGATTTCTCAATGCCTGTGACAGGCGTAGCCCCACGGAGCAGTGTCCGATACTTAAGGCCATGGGGAAGGAGGATGATTGAGGA
>MHER01000046.1 GCA_001805205.1 Nitrospirae bacterium RIFCSPLOW2_12_42_9
CTCCCTTAGATGGAGGCAGGATACTTGTCGGGCTTCTACCTCATAAACAGGCAGAGTCTTTCAGCAGGATAGAACCATACGGTTTTCTTATAATTATGTTTCTTGTATTCATGAATCCCTTTGGATTCATGTCACGGATCATATGGCCAATAATGAGTTTCTTAACACGATTATTTGCGGGTATGCCAATATTATAAGAAAGGAGAGGGTGGATGAGGAAACGCGTGCTGAGCGGGATGAGGCCAACAGGGAGGCTTCACCTCGGAAATTTCAGTGGGGCGCTCGAGAACTGGAAGAGGCTTCAGGAAGAGTATGAATCTTTCTTTTTCATAGCTGACTGGCATGCCCTTTCTACTGACTATGCAAACACGTCACAACTTCGGGATTTCACCCATGAAATGCTCATTGACTGGCTTTCGGCAGGACTTGATCCGGAGAAATGTACTATATTTATACAGTCTCATGTTCCCGAGCATGCAGAACTTCACATACTTCTATCAATGATTACACCTCTTCCCTGGCTGGAACGCGTCCCCACATACAAACAACAGCAGCAGGAATTAAAAGAAAAGGATCTATCTACCTATGGTTTTCTTGGTTATCCATTACTTCAATCTGCTGATATACTCGTATATAAGGCAGATTATGTCCCTGTTGGTATAGACCAGCTTCCTCATCTCGAATTAACAAGAGAAGTTGCAAGGCGTTTTAATTTTCTCTATAAACCAGTTTTTCCTGAACCAGAGGCGCTGATGACGGAATTTCCTAAGATCCCTGGAACTGACGGGAAAAAGATGAGTAAGAGTTATAACAATGCCATCTATTTATCAGACACAAAAGATGAGGTATGGGAAAAACTCCGTACAATGGTAACAGACCCTAAACGGATAAAAAGGACAGATCCGGGTGATCCGGAGATATGCCCTGTTTTTGGCCTGCACAGGGTATATTCATCGCAGGAGATAATTCAGCAGGTCGATAAAGGTTGCAGGACAGCGGGTATAGGTTGTATAGAATGTAAAAAGTGGCTTAATAATGCCTTGAATGAAAAATTAGGTCCTGTTTGGGAAAGACGTGCAAATCTTGCAACCAATTACAGCATGGTAAAGGGTGTTATTGATGCCGGTGCTAAGATGGCACATGAGGCTGCCTCTACTGTAATGGAAGAGGTCAGAGAGGTAATCGGATTATGACCGGGCAATTCTATTTGTTGACAACATTATATTTAATTGCTGACTTTCCTTCTTTTTTTGTATCCCCTGATTTTGGGAAAGACAGGTATAGGGAGGGGGCAAAACTATTTGAGATCGCCAGCGAAATTGACCCAAGGATAGAACCTGTTCCCATTTCTCTTAAGGCCTATGAAAATGATACTTGGGTTCCCTTAATCTATGAAATAAGAGAAAGGGGGTTAGAACTGAAGGCAGCGTAATTAATCCCCCCATGTTTGGGCCGGGGGCGGGGGGACCACATGCCTTTCCAAGTGATATAGCCCTTTCCTACTCAGCGACCTTAAGCATCTCCCGTTTAGTGGGGATATTTACAAAGTTCCCTTCCTTGCCAAGGCTGAATTCACCCACCACAATTATTCCCCGCTCAGTTTTGCAAAAGATAGTCACCCTCCATATGTTTTCAAGAAGGTCATATTTCGGCGTGCCTGCTGTTGTCATATGACCTATGTTTTCATGAAGATACCTTTTTACCTTTTCGTAGATTTCCATATCCGTACCCCCTTACATGACTGATTGGTGGTAGCTAATTTCATGCAACTTTGTGTTTTGCAATTAGCTTACGGATCTCTGGAACCAGTTCTGTAGGTACTTCCATAACCGTCTGACCTGGCGTTTCAAATGCTGCTTCGTCTTCGGCTACCGCTTCTTCCTCCGGCTGCGATTCATAATGAGATAGTACCCTTTTTACACGTTCTAAGTCCCATCCTGGTGGAAATTTATTCTGTCTCATTTTTGTTTCCTCCTTCTGCGACGGCGATATGCGATTAAAGGCTTGCCACGCAGTTCATAGGCTGTTATAACAAAGACACTGTTCGGTTCCTGGTCAGGAACATATATTACTCTGAGATAACGTCCATTCAAAGTACGTCCAATAGTAATCCTTGATCCTTCCCTTCCTGGACGGTCTTCGCCTGGATTTGATAAAACTTCCTCAACTTCCATCTCCTTAATATTATGACCGGAGATGTGGGGCAAGTCTGTCTCTGGATCAATATAATACCGGACATTCACTATATCGTCTTTCCTATAATTATTTTTCGGATAATTCCCGGGTACGTTGTCGTCAATCTTCTCGACTATGACCTCTGTTCCGCTTGCTACTATTTCCCTGCGTCAGAAGACTCACCATATTTACTTTTATACTTATACTATATTCGTCTGAACTATATGATGAAGTCATTTGTATGTCAAGTTTTCGACAAGGGTTTTCGACAAGGGTTTGCTAAAAAAAGGTACGGTGTAATTAAAAAGCAGGAATTGGCAGGCTTATTTTAAAGGTTGTTCCTTTTCCTCCTTCACTTTTGACTTCTATCTCTCCGCCATGGAGCTCAATAATATTTTTTGTTAGTGTAAGACCAAGACCAAGGCCGTGTATCTTGGTTGTATAGAAAGGATCAAAGATTCTTTTCATAACCTCATCAGGTATTCCACATCCGGTGTCATGTATGTATACCGAAGCATAGTGAATACCCTCCCTTTCTTCCATTCTGCTCTCAATAGTCAGTATTCCCCCGTCCGGCATTGCCTGTATAGCATTATATAATAGGTTCATCAGGGACTGTTTTATCTGTGTGGGGTCTAATGTAATCAAAGGGATTTCAGGAGAAATGCGTGCATCAACCTTGATTTTTCTCTCGTTAAATGTGTCTTCATAAAGAATGATAAGTTCATTTATTATTTCATTAAGATTAGACGGCTGCATCACAGGTTTTACCTCTTTTGTATAATAGAGAAGGTCATGAAGGAGCCTCTCAAGCCGGTCTATCTCCTTTATTATGATCTCAGCATATTTCTTTATGGGAGATCCTTCTTCAAGTTTTTTATGTATAATTCTTGCGAAGCCGCCAATTGGTACAAGTGGATTTCTAAGTTCATGGGCTATTGATGAAGACATCTTACCAACAAGTGCAAGCTTTTCAGATTGGATAAGTTCTGCCTGTAGTCTCTTCATCTCTGTTATATCTCTAGCGATAAAGATCACACCAAGATATTCCGGGCCGTGCATGATAGGAGAGAAGTGGGCAAAGATAGTCTTTTCACCGGATATTATCTCAGATGTATACGATTTAACCTTCCCTTCCCGCATATCTTTTATTAATTGTATTGCCTTCTTGTGTGACTCGGGAGAGTGGGCGTTTTCAAAGTTTTTACCTATCCAGTCATCCCTTTTGATATCAAATATCAATTCTGCCGCATCATTTATAAAGGTGATCTTGTTATCCTGGTCAGTAAAGACAATGCCATCAGCTATTCCGCTAAGCATTGCCTCGAGATGGCTCTTGCTCTCCTCAAGTTCGATGGTCCTCTTCTCTACCATTGATTCAAGCTGCCGGGAGTATTCCCTGAGCTGTTTCTGCGCCTTTTTCCAGTCTGTTATGTCTTTACTGATCCCTACTGTACCGATAATTCTTCCGTACTTATCCTTTAATAATGATATTGAAAGACTAATATCAATCAGCCCCCCATCTTTTCTTACAAGCTGGGTTTCATAGTTTGCCAGCATTTCTTCACTCTGAATAAGATTGAGGATCTTATCCCTGTCTCCTTTGTGAAAATAATAATCAGACATGAGTTTTCCAATGACCTCTTCCCTTGTATATCCCAGCATCTGCTCAGCCCCTTCATTAAAAGTAACGATCCTGCCGGTCAGATCAGTTGTAATTATCATGTCAGTTGAATATTTAAGGATACTCTCAAGATAATTCTTTATATTCTCAAGCTCAGTTGTCCTCTCTTTTATCTTATCTTCAAGATTCTGATAAACCTCTTTAAGTGCTGTTCCCATTTTGTTGAATCCATTTGCAAGAGTACCGAGTTCATCACCTGTACGAATATCGATTCTGTATCCAAAGTCGCCCCTGCCAAGCTGCTCTGCGCCTTTCCGGAGGATGCTGACTGGCTCTATCAAATATCTCCGGACTATTATAAAACCGAGAAGGGACATTAATAATATAATTGCAGACTCAAACAGGAATACATTAAATAAAAGTTTATTTACCGGGGCAAAGGTCTCACCCGGGTCCTGACGCACAAACACATACCAGTTAAGTTCTCCGCTATTCCCGAATAGTAAGGAATTCACTTGTCTTGCAGGATTGAATCCAATTATAGAATTTTCCCCGCCATGTGCATCATCTTCAACCATCGCCCAACCGTTTTGTCCTTTTGTAATTAAGCTAATAATCTCTTTTTTCATGGAATGGGATGAGAGTGGGTGAAGCGGGCAAACGAGAGGCACACCTGATGAATCAATAAGCATACTATGTCCGGTCTCACCAAAATTCAAATCTTTCATAAATCCAAAAAAGGTCGAAACATCCGTCACACTCCTGATACCACCAACAACCCTCTTAGAAACCGGATCGAATACCGGGATGGCTAAATCAAAGACATTATTACCGGTAAATTTATCTTTATAAATACCACTTATATAAAAATTTCCTCTGCCTTTGTTGGCTATTCCTTTCCACCACGGTTCATATGACTGATTTGAATCATATTCATGACGATCATAACCATTTGCAATAATAATCCCCTTATCATTAACTACAAAAAGACCCGGGTGTTCTTCCTGCTCTTCAACATAACTCATGTAGTATCTGAGATAAACTTCAATAACATCTCCGTTACTCTCCCTTACACCGTTGATAAAGGCCTGATTCAAAGCCAGAAACTGGAAAGTCTTTACCTCTTCCTTTATGGACTCATCGATCCTATCCGTTGTTTTCCTTGCTGTCTCAGCAAAATCATTTCCAATTGATTCTGTAAGGACACTCTTAACCTGGAAATAAATTATGAACAGGCTAATAGAAAGGGCGAAAAAGCCGGCAAAAAATATCGCTATAACTGCCTTTGTTTTTAAACCCATTTCGCACCTCGATAAAGAGAGGATGGACTATTGAATAACCCTGACTGTAACTACTCGTCCTCCTTTAAATATGGCTTCAACTGAATCTCCAACTTTAAGGTCTTCGAACATGATTAAATCATTATTTT
Organism: Nitrospirae bacterium RIFCSPLOW2_12_42_9; assembly: GCA_001805205.1. Lineage (GTDB taxonomy): Bacteria > Nitrospirota > 9FT-COMBO-42-15 > HDB-SIOI813 > HDB-SIOI813 > HDB-SIOI813. The sequence goes on from MHER01000046.1 coordinate 5,229, forward strand.
TATTATTATAGTTAATAAATAGAACATTAAACTGTAATTCAATATTTTAACACATGTATTGATTAATCTCAAAAATAGCAGTTAAATAAATAATGGATTTATAAGGAAGAGACCTGTTATAATATATTGGTTTAAGGTTAAAGATGCTGAATCTAGTTCAGCATGACATGAGTATCTTCAGGTAATAATCATATATAAACACTTAGAGGCGGAATATGTCATATCAGGTGAGACTTGAGGTTTTTGAAGGCCCTCTCGACCTTCTTTTACACCTCATAAAGAAGGATGAGCTTAATATATATGATATCCCGATATCTACTATTACTCAGCAATATTTTGAGTATATAGACCTCATGAAAGAATTAAATCTGGATATTGCCGGAGAGTATATCCTTATGGCCGCTACACTTACACATATAAAATCAAAGATGTTACTCCCGCAGGAAGAAAAGGTCGGTGAAGAGGAGGAGACTGAAGACCCGAGGGCAGAGCTTGTCAGAAGACTCCTCGAATACCGGAAATTTAAAGAGGCTGCAGAAGATCTATGCGAGAGGGAGGATATATGGCGTGATGTCTTCTATCCTAAGAATGAGGTTTCTTCTGAATTCGAAGAAGAGGAAGTTATGCTCGATGTAGGTATATTTGACCTTATTGATGCATTCAAGGAGATAATCCAAAGGATGCCTGATAAGACATCGATCGATATTATTCCGGAAGAACTTACTGTACGCGGCAGGATGTCTGCTTTGATTGAAAGATTGGATGTAACAGGTCCTGAAGGATTAACCCTCTGGGCTTTACTTGAAGGTGATACAACAAGACGTGCCATAGTAGTTACATTTCTTGCGCTCCTTGAGCTTGCAAAACTACATCTAATCAGGCTGTTGCAGATAGAGGGAGATGATACTCTCAGGATATGCAGGATTTCCTCCAATGATGAAGCAGGGGAGGCTGAGGGTGGGGATGCCGACGATAAGGAGACTGATTAATGGAAGATGCAGAAATAAAAGCTGTAATAGAGACATTGTTGTTTATATCAGGAGAATCTCTTTCTGTAAACCGGATAAAAAATGTACTTGAAGATGTAGATTTAAGTAAGATTAAGAGCCTTTTCTGGGAACTACAGCATGAGTATGAGATGCGATCTTCAGGCCTTAGGATCGTTGAGATAGCGGGTGGATTCCAGATTGCTACACGGCCTGAGTTTGCCGGGTGGATAAAAAAATTAAAGAAGGTAAAACAGTCATCAAAACTTTCAAGGCCATCCCTTGAGACCCTGGCAATAATTGCATATAAACAACCTATTGTAAAGGCTGAGATAGAAGATATAAGGGGTGTTGATTCTACAGGTGTTATTAAAGGTCTCCTCGATAAACATCTGCTAAAGATTATTGGGAGAAAGGATGTGCCCGGGAGACCAATCCTTTATGCCACCACAAGAGAATTCCTGCAATATTTCGGCCTGAGAGAAATCTCTGATCTCCCCACGTTAAAAGAGTTTACTGAACTAATGGAGGAGGATGAGAGTATAACAACATCGGAAGCACAAAGTATAACTGCAATTGAAAGCTGAGAAGATTGAAGGTTAAATATATCAAGTGGATAGCCTTTGCTATTGCCACATTACTTGCCTTATTTACAATCTTT